>CBDVDU010000048.1:0-12981 GCA_965372825.1 uncultured Gammaproteobacteria bacterium
TCATGAAAATCATTGCAACATATAGTATTAAAGGCGGCGTAGGCAAAACTTCAACCGCGGTCAACTTAGCTTATCTTGCCGCGCAAAGTGGCTATCGAACACTAGTCTGGGATTTAGACCCACAAGGTGCAAGTAGTTATTATTTTAGAGTGAAGCCTAAAGTAAAAGGTGGCAGCAAAGAACTTATTGCAGGTGAACGTGAGTTAGATGGCCTCATTAAAGCCACTGATTTTGAGAATCTTGATTTACTACCCGCTGATTTTTCCTTTAGAAATTTAGATTTAGTTCTTGATGCGCGAAAAAAACCCACTCAGCGGCTTAAAAAATTACTGCACCCACTCAGCGATTCTTACGATTTTATTTTTCTCGATTGCCCACCAAATATTTCCCTTTTATCGGAAGCTATTTTTGAAACATCGAACATCTTATTGTCACCGATTATTCCAACGACTTTATCGCTACGGACTTTAG
This sequence comes from uncultured Gammaproteobacteria bacterium, assembly GCA_965372825.1. GTDB lineage: Bacteria > Pseudomonadota > Gammaproteobacteria > Methylococcales > Methylomonadaceae > Methyloprofundus. Next base: position 472 of record CBDVDU010000048.1, read on the forward strand.
AGCAATTAAAAAAGTTTATAAAAGAAAGTAAGCTCAAGGATTTGCAGGTCATTCCTTTTTTCTCTATGGCTGATCGCCGTAAAAATATGCATAAAGAAATTATGGCAACATTGTCAGAAAAACACCCTGACATACTACAAACCGCCATCCCCTATGCTAGCGATATTGAGCGTATGGGCTTGGAACGCATGCCTTTAGGTGGCTATATTAATAAAAGCCGATCTACCGAAGCCTATCAAGCGCTATGGCAGGAAGTATTGGATGCTATCAAATAAGCATTAACTATAAAAGTCCGTATAAGCAGATGGGCAGACTTAGATTACCTGATGCTAGTACAGATAACGTAACCCAACTTACAGTAGGGCGGACTTTAGTCCGCCATTGCTAACAAGCGGACTGAAGTACTCCCTACAAATATGATTAACACCCGCCTTAAAATGGAACCCCCAAAAACCTCTCTAGGAAAGCACCATTGAGCATTCAATTAGCAAAAAATCAGAGTAACAATCTGTGCTTTCTTATTGTTGAAGTCGGTACACAAATAGCCAATTTGCAAAATTATATTGCCAATGCGGGTACCAGCGCTATTAGCGGTAGTTTTGATCGCATCGGCTATATTCATAATCTAAAAATACGTCTGCATAATGACAGTTACCAGCAGCGTCTTAAAGCAGGTGACAATGAAATTGCGGCTGTTGGCTTTCGTGCGATCAATAGCATCGCTAACAACCTAGAGCGTATTGCCGAGCTATGCTTAGACTGTACCCATCATGTTACTGATTTGCTCGGCAATGATTATGAATTTGGTAATGAATACGAAAAATTACTTGACCGCGTCGCTTTAGGAATTAGCCTAATCGAGCGCGCCAATCAAGATAACAACACGCAGCAAGCACTTAAGATTGCAGATATTCAACAAAAATTGAGTACTCACTGCGAACAACTCATTAACCAATACAGCAAAGCACTTAAAACAAAAAAACATACCGATGATCTTATTGCTGCCCTCTTTGTATTAAAAAGCATTAAATCTATGGGTGATGCTTTATTAAAAATTTGTAATGCAACTTTATCGAGACATATAGGGCAAACCATTAACGTAGATCGTTACCATTCCCTATCTCGCTGCGTTGATCACTTGCACAAAAATGGTGCCAGCAAAAACTTAGTCTTAGATACCATAGCCGAAACCCGATCTGGCAGTGCTATTTCAGGTGTCAGTGAAGCAAATAAAGAAGATATTATTGCCATTTTTAAAGAAGGTAAAAAACAAAAGCTCAAAGAAGAATGTCAAAGCGTTGAACGCTGGCATAAGATCTACCCCGGCATTGCGCCCAGAATATTGTCTTATCAGAAAAAAGGACAATCAGCCGCCCTATTGATCGAGCATTTAGCCGGAAACACCTTTGAAAATATACTATTACAAGGCTCTGACAAATTACAAAAGAAATCATTAAAACAGCTAAGCCTTAAGCTCTCTGATATTTGGCAAAAAACCAAAAATAAAAAGACGGTCAATGCTCAGTATATACAGCAATTACAAAAGCGCATGCCGGATGTTTATGCAATTCACCCCAGCTTTCAACAACAGCACTCGCATATTGCAGGCATTAATATCCCTTCATTTTCTGAGTTACTACAACAAGCACATAAACTAGAAAAAACACTGCCCGCACCTTTTTCGGTCTATATACACGGCGATTTTAATACCGATAATATTATTTACGATCCACAGCAGAATAAAATTAACTTTATCGACTTGCATCGCTCTGGCTATATGGATTATGTGCAGGATATTTCCGTCTTTATGGTCTCAAATTATCGCTTAAAAGCGCTCAATCAAACGCATAGGCAACGCGTGTTACAAGTTAATCTTGCGATCTACCAATTTGCCGCCGAATTTGCACGGCAGCATAAAGATGATACTTTTGAACTTCGGCTAGCTTTAGGCTTAGCACGCTCTTTAGCCAGTTCCACCCGTTTCACCTTGGATAAAACATTGGCTAAAGCCATGTTTTACCGTTCCCGATTATTAATAGAACAAGTACTAAATTTAAGTACTAAACGCAGAGCGGATTACCGCGTCCCCATTAAGGAGATTTTTGTTGGATAATTTAAAAATAGGCGTTGTCGGCTTACCCGGCAAATGGTCCACTGAAACATTAGCTGATGCAATCGAGACAAAAACAGGTTTTCGTTTAGTTATCGATATGGATCATGTTTCTTTAGACTTAGAAACTACTACGCTTAATTACCAAGAACATAATTTATGTGAATTAGATGCCATTATTATTAAAAAAATAGGCAGCCATTACTCGCCCAATAGTTTAGATCGCCTCGAGTTATTACGTATTGCAGAAAATGCAGGGGTTAAAGTTTTTAGCAACCCTGAAAAAATATTACGCTTAATTGACCGCCTGAGCTGTACGGTGACTTTACGTAATGCAGGTATCCCCATGCCTAAAACCATGATTACCGAAGATATCGAAACCGCCATTGAAACCGTTGAATTATACGGTGAAGCTATTTTCAAGCCGTTCTATTCCACTAAAGCGCGCGGTATGTGCATCATTAGCCAAAAAGATGGTAAAGCCAAAGTACGCAAAGCAATCGAAGCCTTTAAAGCGGATAACGAAATGCTGTATATCCAGCAAAAAGTTGCTTTAGGTGGGCGAGATATGGGCTTAATGTTTCTTGACGGTCGCTATTTAGGCGCTTATGCCCGAGTCGGTAAAAAAGACGCATGGAATACCACGATTAATAGTGGTGGAAGCTATGCACCAGCTGCGCCATCGGATGAAATTATTGCCATGGCGACCAAAGCGCAAGACTTATTTGGCATGAGCTACACCACCGTAGATGTCGCTGAAACGGAAAATGCTGCCATTGTTTTTGAAGTCTCTGCCTTTGGTGGCTTTCGAGGTGGAAAAGAAGGTTTAAACCTAGATGTTGCCGCACTTTATGTCGAGCATGTCCTAACAACATTAAAGAGTGCTAAGCCAACTTTAGTAGAACCAATAATACTCGCTCAAAATAGGCTCATGAATGCATAAACACCTCAAAACGCTAGGGCGAAACTTTAGTCTGCCATTGCTAAAAGCGCATTAAAATCTCACAGGGTTTGTAAATTCGAATCTACTTTTTGTTCACATAATTTTGAACGACTACTTAACAAAACCAATAAACACGTGATTACATCGAACACCTCATTACAAGCTATCAGTGCTGAATTAATACAAAACTATACTCTATTGGAACGAGCATTATTTATCCAATGTGGCGACTGTGTTATTCAATTGCAAAGTAACTCCTCCCCTTTGCTTGATGAACTCGCGCACTATTTCCGACATATTAACATTGCGCCGACCGCAGCAGATATGAATGTCATTGCCATTGACTGCCCAGATCCTGTTTTATCTTACCCATTTCAAGATTGGCCGCGAGAAGCCGGTAAAAAAGGCAGAAAAGATGTTTTTTATGATATTGAAGGTGGTCGTCTCATTCGTAAATTCCGCACCGGCATGGTATTTTTACAAAGTGAAACTCATAGAGTTGCAGCGGGGCCTTGCTTGAAAAACCCCAACCAAGTGATTAACTTTATTAATAACCAACACATGAATTGGCTGCAGCAGCATCATTGGTTGATTTGTCATGCTGCCGGGGTTGTTTATAACAATAAGGCCTACGCTATTGCCGCTTTTTCAGGCGGAGGTAAATCCACTTTCATGCTGCGCTTAATGGATAATGAAAATATCAATTTCTTAAGCAATGACCGTTTATTTATTCGCGATGAAAATGGCGTAGAAGCCGAAGGTATTGCTAAATTACCCCGCATTAATCCTGGAACTATTGTGACTAACCCACGCCTACAAGGATTAATACCTGAAAAGAGCCGCGAACAATTACTTGAATTACCGCAGCAACAACTTTGGGATTTAGAGCAAAAATACGATGTCGATATTGAAAGTATTTATGGTGAGGGCCGTATTGCTGAAGCTAAGCCTTTACAAGCCTTTATCGTATTAAATTGGCAGCATGGCAGTGAACAAAATTGCCAAGTCACTCAGGTTAACCTCAATAAACGACGCGATTTATTAGCTCCGATTATGAAATCTTCAGGGCCTTTTTACCAAGATAAAAATGGGCATTTTTTAAATGAAAATTCTGAATTAAACGAACAAAACTATCTGGACATTTTATCTAAAGTCAGTGTTTATGAAGTCAGTGGTAAAGTTGACTTTGCAGCACTGCAATCCTATTTTCAGCAAAACATTAGCGCAGAGGCAGAATAATGAGCCGGCAATTACTGGTATTACGACATGGTAAATCTGACTGGGATATTGATGCCAGTGATCTTGGGCGGCCACTGAAAAATCGCGGAAAGCGCGATGCTCAGCGTATGGGCGCTTGGTTACAACAACAAGACCTAAGCCCTGATTTTATTATTAGTTCTCCTGCAGAACGAGCCAAGAACACCGCAGAAAAACTAGCTAAAGCCATGGGGTTAACGGCTAAACATGTGCACTATGATGGTCGCATTTATGGAGCAGGATTAACCGATTTAAAAAGTGTACTCGGTGATTGCCCAGAATCCGCAAAACGCGTTTTATTAATTGGCCATAACCCCAGTTTAGAGAGCTTAATCGAAAACTTACATAACGGTGAGTTACAAAAATCAGAAGATGGCAAGCTCTTACCCACGGCCACTTTAGCTATTTTAACCATGCCTGAACATTGGGGTTTGTTAAATGAAGGCTGCGCCATTGTTGAGTCAATCACTCGCCCAGCCACACTTCCGAAAAAATTTATTTTTAATGGCTTAAGTGGCCTAGAGAAACGTAAAAGACCCACTTATTACTACTCTCAATCAGCTGCCATTCCTTACCGCATTGAAAAAGGCGAATTACAAATTTTAATCATCTCCTCTAGCGGCAATAATCATTGGGGCATTCCCAAAGGCATTATTGAACCAGGCTATACTGCACCCGCATCAGCGGCAATTGAAGCCTGGGAAGAAGCGGGGATTCGCGGTATTATCAGTGAGCACATGATTGGCCACTATCCACATAAAAAATGGGGCGGCACTTGTACTGTACAAGTTTACCCAATGGCAGTAACAGAAATGGTAGGTGACCATGAGTGGCAAGAAAATCACCGCAGCCGGCAATGGTTATCTCTAAAAAAAGCGAGCTCAGTGGTTAAACAAAAATCGCTACAAACGATGTTTGCAACGCTAGCCGCGAATCTAAGCAGCAAAAAAGCATAATGGCAAAAGTCATTGCCGCTTTGATTAGGCATGGTGATTATCAGCAATTGGCCAATACACCTAGTGCGCATCAACCTTTTCCTTTAACGGAAAAAGGATTTGCCCAAGCTCATACGCTTGCTGGCTTAATAGAAGAACAATGCGCCCAGTTTAATTGTCAGATTAATCCTGTGATTGCTTCATCAAGATTATTACGTGCTTGGCAGACAGCAAACACCCTAGCTCAAGGCTTAAATGGCTCGATATACTCTATACAAGAGTACGCTGAATTAGCAGAGCGTGGCGTGGGTAGTGCGGCTAATTTATCAATTCAACAAATTACTGATATAGTCCAACAAGACCCCCGCTATTCAAATTTACCTAAGGGCTGGAAATCTGATAGTCATTTTTGCTTACCGTTTCAAGGCGCGGAATCTTTACTCGATGCAGGTCAGCGCGTAGCAACTTTATTACAATCAGAAATGCAGGCACTGCACCAACAAAGTCAAATGGATCAAATCAAAATATTTGTCGGCCATGGTGCTGCTTTTCGCCATGCCGCCTATCATTTAGGTATATTGCAATATGAGCAAATTGCTCAATTGAGCATGTTTCATTGCCAACCTGTTTTTATTGAATATCAAGCAGAAAATAACTGGCAACATACCGCCGGTACATGGAAAGTTAGAAGTGCACACAGTCAATTTACGGATTAAAACTTATGTTTAATACACTTAAATTACCCTCATACAAAGGCCAAAAATGGATTAGCACCCTGCTTCCTAAAAAAACCCAAGACTGGCCCTTAGGAAAAATGCATTCCTCAGGCAAAGATCTCAGTAGCCCCGTTGGACTGGTTGAACAATTGCAGCAAACCCTGCACGAAAATCCATGGGTATGGCCTAAATCGCCCATTTTTTTCTTTTCTGATTTACATGCGGACGCGGACGCCTTTATTGCCTCCCTTATTGCCTCTGGTGGTATCAAAAAGACTGGCGCTTATGATCGGCAATTTAAGTTAACGCATGCAGGCCGTAAAGCGCATTTCGTTATTGGTGGTGACTGTTTCGATAAAGGGCCGAGTAATTTAAGACTGCTACGCTGCATCCGTTTATTAATCGATAGCGGTGCAAAAGTTCATATCCTCGCTGGCAATCATGATATTCGCGTGAAATTAGGCATACATGCGGTTAACTTAAATAAAGACCCGAGAAGCGAACATTTCTTTATTCGTATGGGCGCTAAAGCAATTCCATTCTTAAAAGAAATTCAGCAAGAATATTTACAAGGTAAACACGCTTTAAAACATATCCCCAATGAACAGGAATGCCGTCAACGCTTATACCCTTCGGAAGACTGGTTTGATACCTTTCCTAAAGAGGCAAAAGGTATTTTGTCAGAAAAAATCATTAAAAAGGAAGTAAAACGTTTACGTGAAAAAATTAATGAATTTGAACAAGATCTGCATAAAGCAGACTTAGATTTACGCATTGCTTATGCAGCAGCGATAAAATGGCAGGAGTTGTTTTTAGATAAAGAAGGTGAGTTTCATTGGTATTTTAAGAAAATGCGCTTAGCTCTACACAAAGGCTCATTTTTATATGTACATGCAGGCATAGACGATCATATTGCGCATATGATTTGTGAAAAAGGCGTTAAACACCTAAACCAACAATTCAAAAAACACTTACATGATGAAATTTTTGATTTTTACTATGGCCCTTTAGCCAATACCATACGCACCAAATATCGTGATATTGATATGCCAATGACCAAACAAGGCAATAAAATGTTACGCGAAAAAGGCATTTATGCCATTGTTCATGGCCATAAAAACCTACGTTACGGTCAGCGTATTATGTTACGCAAAGGCATGGTCAATTTCGAGTGTGATGCCTCGGTTGATCGAAATACACGCAAGAAAGAACATATCGGTACACAGCAAGGTCACGGCGCTGCCGTCACCATTTTTCAACCGCAAGGTCGCGTACTAGGTATCAGTACAGATTACCCTTATATCAAACTTTTTCAAGCTCCCATTACTCTGTCATGAAACAAGAAAAGAAAAGTTTTCGACACGAATCCTTACAAGATGCTAAAAGCATAGAAAAAATTCTCGCCGCCATTAGTGAGAGTTTAGGTAAAGGTAAACTGAAATTCAGCGATGAAGAAGATGAGATTACCTTTCAACCTGAAGGCTTGATGAAACTCAAGTTAAGTGCCGCCCAAGATGGGAATGAACAGCGCTTTAATATCAAAGTCAGCTGGCAATTAGATAGTGATGAATTAAAAAATAAAACAATAAAGGTGAATCGTTAAGCTTTGGGGGCTATCCACTCAACGAGGAGCAAGCGCCAAAGAGCAGCTCGAGTTAAACTATCAGTCATTATTCGTAACCCGTATTTCACTTTATGCTCTACAAGTCGCAAAGCTTCATACGAGCTACGAAAAATACTATTTAAATTAATAAGATATGCCCCAACCTAAATTGCTAGTCGCTTATTATAAAGATAAGATCATCCTAATTGAAGATGGTGCACCTTATCATGGTAGCTGAATATTTTTCGACCTCTGACTAAATTTAAGCAGGAAGGCTTGGGAATTATTTATCGTAGATAAATAATTCCATTGATTTTTTTAGGCCTATAGTTCATTTTATCGTTTTATTTATAGAGCTATAAATAATGATTATTTCGTTTCTTCACCAGGACGGGCGAAATTTAAAATAAAAACCAAGAAAATCCCTATCATGCCGCCGATAATTGTACCTACGGCTACAATTAGTGCGCGTTTTGGTTTGCATCTTTCTTCAGGAATCACCGCAGGATCGATTATTTTAAAGACATACTCATCATCTAATTTAGCTAGCATTTTAGTCTTCATTTGCTCTTCAATTAAACTGAAGAATACATTTTGCATGTCAATAATAGCAGTTTGTTCAAGTTTTTCAGTCAAATAAGCTATATTTTCTGAAGCTTTTTTATAGTCTTGTTCTTGGAATTTGTGGTTAATATCACTCACTAACAAATCTAACCATTGTTTAGCTAAGATAGGAGATAGGTATTCAATAGAAACCGTAATGAAACCGCTTTTTTTATCTTCACTGACAGCTAAGAGCGGCGAAAACTCTCTGAACTTTTCCCAGTCACTAGGCTCTGGCTTTTTGGGTGCTTCGACTTCGCGCAGCCATTTTTTGTTGTTGGCATCGTAAATTTCAGTATCCAGTTCTAATTCCCCAGAACTTTGGCCCCATTTTTTTCCAGCAAAAATGGGGATGGTTAATTTATGGGTGTTAATAAATAAGGTTAAAAACTCCCGAGACTGTAAAGTGGCCAAGGCTAATTGCGATTTGTTCATTTCACCGCCCCCGCCTATGTTAATTCCTGCCATGGCAGCAAGGCCGGCCATTTGTCCCATTTTATTGCTTTCTCCTGAGCTGGGCGCTAATAAAACTTCAGATTTATATTGGTTGGGTTGTAATAGGGCGTAAGTGACTGACGCGGTCGCAAATAAAAAGGTAACCGCGATAATAGTCCATTTACCATCCCAAATAACTTTCCATAATTCGCGTAAATCGATTTCATCTTCTTCAATTCGTTCATAAACGTGCGATGTTTGATGTTCTGCGGGGGTTGTCATAGGTGTATTGTTTTTCATGTGCAAGGTTAACGGCTAATAGCTGAATAAGCTACGCCCAATTGATAAAGTATCTGGGTTCCGGCAGTTAGAGTATCTAATGGATCTGAGTAATTAGTATCAATAGGTACAATGACTGTATCACCTGGCTCTAATGGTTTGTCGCTACGACTAAACCATGCAGAATTATTGGGTAGCATAACAGAGCCATTGGCACGAATTACATAGATGCGGTCATCATCTGATTGCTGTAATGGGCCGCCTGATTGATCAATATAGTCTTCGACATTAAGCGAGCTATCAAATATAAATGAGCTAGGCACTTGTACATGCCCCATCACGCTAACAACTTTGTTTAATGCTGGAATAACCAGTTGATCACCATTTTCGATGGTAATATCTTGATCAGGGTTGTCTTTTATAATTTGATCTAAATTAATCACCATACGACCCAAAGGTTCGACCATACCAAGTTGTTCTACTATAGCCATTGCTTGACTAGAGTCAGTGCCACTTAAAGGGTTGGTCGAGGATTGTTTTCTGAAGGTCATATTACCGACTTCAGCGCGTAAACGCTCTCTGATCTTAATGATTTGTTGGGCTTCTTTTTGTCTTAAGCGTACACGAGAAAAAATCGCGCCTTTAGGGTAGCCATACTGAGTAATCCCCCCAGCTCTTTTAATGACATCAGCTATTGTTTCGCCCCTAGCAACGGTATATGTCCCCGGAAAAGTAACTTCGCCTGTAAGCTCAATGGAATAACGCTCGAGCCAATCAGGGGATGTAAATATATGAATAGTATCCCTACTTTTGAGGGTGATATTTTGTGATTCATCCCCTTCTAGTAAACTTTTTACATTGATAGTTTGGTGTTGTAATTTGGTTGATTGGTCTTTTAGTTGTGTATAACGGCTTATTTCAGCTCTTAATGTATAAGCTGATTCTTGAAACCCTCCCGCTACGCTGAGCATTTCACGAATTTTCGTATTTCTAGGTAAAGGGTATCTTCCCGGAAATTTTACTGCACCAACAATATTAACAAAGCGCATTGGATTTTTTAAATCCGCTAAGGCTTCCATCCTTCCCAGCATAGGTGCTAATAATTTATTTCTAGCTCCTGCTGATAAGCTATCAACGATGATGATTGCATCATGATTTTTGAGTTCAATATTACTTGAGTCTTTAGTGTCTTTCAGTACTTTTCCTAAGCTAAAATTTATGGTTTCCACGCTATCCTCTATTCGAAAAATAAAAGAAGAGTCTAGTTCTGCAGAAAATGAACTAGTAGTATCTGTTTCTATAGTAATCGCTGTAGCAGGTTCTTCCGTTTGAAGTAATTGACTGCTTAAGGAAAACGACGATTCTTTGAATCCTCCTGCCGCCTCAACTAAATCGCTAATTTTATCTCCTGAAAATAAGGGGTATTTACCAGGAAAACGTACTGCGCCATTGATCGCATTATAGCGAAAGGGTTTTTCTAAGCTTGCAAACTGATTCAGCATAGACATAACTGGCGCAAGTAAGCCTGCTCGTTGGGCTTTTGATTCCAGATCAAAAATGATAATTTGATCGTGGTTATGTATGACAAGATTATGTAAGGACTGAGGGCTGCTTAAAGCTTCAGCTAAATTAAATTTTAATAACCTAACTTCAGGGTCGACACGAAAGACTAAGGCATAGTTTAAATCGGTAAGGGGGAGTAAATCTTTTTCTGCATCACGAATAATGTCAGAAATGCGCATACTTTCTTGCCACTGAAATACCCCGGAACGTACTGCATTACCTAATAATGTAACCTCTTTCTGATAATGCCCCGGAATGGACTTAATACTCACTTTATCGCCAGATTTTAATTTAAACTGTTTCGCTTTCGAGCTATTTAAATCTATATTAATTACCACAACCCCTTTATCCGTTGGGCGTTCAATTAAAATAGCTTGCGTGTAAGCTGACTGTTCTCGTATGCCGCCAGCAATATTGATAGCATCGAACAGCGAGGTTTTAGGTTTTAACTCATAAAATGCAGAGCGGCGTACTTGCCCTGAAATACTGACTTCAGTGCCCTTGGTTGGGATGAAGATGGTATCGCCATTCTGTAATCTAAAGTCATCAGAAGTATCCCCTTTTATTAACCAGTCGTATAAATCAATCTGACCAACCACTTTATTCTTACGTTTAATTTGTACATTACGTAATGAACCGCTTTGCTTGATGCCTCCAGCTGCTTTTAATGATTGCGTGATGGTGCCTAAGGAACTAATGACATAAGCTCCTGGTTTATAAGCTTCACCCAAAACTAAAATTTGCATGGTTCGTAATTTACCCATGGTGACATTGGCTTCAACGCCAATCATTTTTTTCGAAATGTATTCTTTGACCTTTTTTCTTAATTCAGAAAACGTCATCCCAGCAACATGAATAGGACCTATTGCATCAAATACAATTTCTCCTTCACGATTAACAGTTAACTCACTTTTTCTGTTTTCTTTGCCGTATAAAGCAATATTAATTTGATCCCCTGGAGCCAGTACATAATTAGAAGGGACAGGTAAATCATTAAGTGGTGCAATCGTTAGAGGTTCACCAGAAAAAAGATTATAACCAAAATGATTTAATGCCACTGCACGAAAGGTTTTATCTTTCTTTTGTGTTTCTTGATCTGGGGCTTCATTTTCAGTGCTTTCGACAGCTCTTTCCTCAATTCCTAGAGCGACCTCACTAGCTGCTGTATCAGCAGTTGCTTGAACATTATTATCGATTTGTGTCTTAACTTGATTTAAATCAACCCCCGCATTTTGTGCTAGCGTTTTTTGTTGGGCAGGCGCAAGGGCTTTAAATTGCGTAATTTGTGCGGGAGTGATTGCGCCAAAAGGAACTCCCGCAGAGGCGCTTCCTATAAAAGAAGTCAGAAGAGTAATGAAAAAAATCAGGAGATTTCTTTTATAAGTTTGCATAGATATAAAGTTCATATATTTAAAGTGATTAAAATCGGTATTCCCAGCTTAGCCCGCCTTGGTAGGCGGATTTTTCCCAGTGGGCATTGCTGTAATTAAAGGTGGCATTTAGCTGGCCTAAAAATAGTGGTAGCTGGTAGTTCATGCTAACTCGCTGAGCACTAACATCCATTTTTTCTTGATGGAAAAAAAAGGTGAGAGCGTGGTCGTTAGTAAACTGTATATATGAGCCAAAAGAAAATGTATCACCAAATAGCATACTTTCATTGCCTGGTTGGTCGATTTGAGTTAACCAGTTGATCCATTGATTAGTGCCTGGGTTACTTTTCTTATATTCAGTAATAAAGCGAACCTGCTGATTAAATAGGTCGCCTGTTAGATCAAATCCGATAATAAAACTGTCTTTTATATTCGCTAGGCTATCGTTTTGCCATTGACCATACAAGCCTAGTTGAAAGGTATCTAGTATGCTAGGAAGGCTAATTCGGAAGTCGGCTGCTAGTTGTTGTCTGCTGTTTTCATCGCTACCAATTTGTGTTTGCCAATCTTCGCGTAAATCCCAATGATAAGTGTAATTTGCTGATAATTCGAGCCATCTAATTGGCCGAGTGCTGATGCGGTTTGCCCATTTATATTTATAAGCGCTATTACTGTCGACAATGGCAACAAAACTAT
>CBDVDU010000049.1:0-12963 GCA_965372825.1 uncultured Gammaproteobacteria bacterium
AGTCCTTCGAGGACTGGCGGTGCTTCATAACCTAAAGTTTCGGGTTTTATTTAATATGCATTCCTTAACCAGGCACATAATTACATTACTTTTTGTTGTTGCTCATAATCTACTGGCGATAAATAACCGTTAGTCGAGTGAAGTCGTTCACGGTTATAAAACACCTCAGTATATTCAAGTATTTCCTTATAAAGACCAGGTTCCGGCACAGCAAGTTACCGTTTAAGCAAGTTAGGCGCGCTATGTGTTTGGTGTGCTAAGAGCCTGTTGTTACACCTCTAGGTAAGCTAAAAGTATTATCCCGATGCAAGAGGTCTTAGTCTTTGTGATTATATGAGAATTCAAGATTGACCTTAAAATTGGAATAACAGCACTTTATGGGTAACCGTTCACGTCCCCCTTATGAAAAATAGAACTAAGGAATCAAAATTCAATAACACCCAAAAGCACTGCCAGTCCTTCGAGGACTGGCAGTGCTTCATAATCTAAAGTTTCGGGTTTTATTTAATATGCATTCCTAAGAGGGTGTAAGCTATTTTTTCAGTTCGTCATTCCTGCATGCTGTTAGCAGGAATCTACGTTTAACATGGATCCCCGATAAAGCTTGTGCCCACGCTTGGCTGGATAGACTTCGGGGATGACGATATTTTTGTATGAAATTTAGGGGGGTATATGAACGGTTACCTTTATGGGGTTATAAAATGAACCTGTCATATCAGTTAACGAGTGTGAGTTAATCGTTTGCTGATAAAGTAATTATTAACGTGCAAGCTTTTGTTATACTTATCTCAGATAATTCCTCTTACTTTTCGGCTTAGTAATTACTTAAGGACTTTGTAATTGAAAATGATTAGAAATGTGTTGATAGGCAATATACTGCTGGTTATTTGCTATTTTATTGCTGGACAGCTCACACTTACTTTGTCCCTTCCACCTAGTGGCGCAACTCCTTTATGGGCGCCGGCTGGGATAGCATTAGGTGCTGTTTTAATTTGGGGGTATCGATTATTGCCTGGTGTTTTTTTAGGTGATTTCCTTGTTGCCGTAGGCTTAATCGGCCTTGATGATAATACCGCCATTGCGCTATGTGTCATTATTGGCGGGCAAGCGATGTTTCATGCTTGGCTGGGAAAGTATCTATTAGTTAAATTTAAGCTGTGGCCTACGTTGTTAGTACATGAACAAGATATTCTTAAGTTTTTTTTGATAGCAGGCGCTATTTCCTCATTTTTTCCTGCTTTATTGTCCGTTGTCGCTGATTTGTTCTTAGGCGTTTTGAATTCAGATACTTGGTTAGATTCTTTGCTTATTTGGTGGGTAGGTAGTGCATTAGGTATTATTGTCTTTACCCCAATCACCCTAATTTTATTTGCTAAACCTAAATTAAATTGGCGTAATCGAGTGGGCTCGGTTGTTGTGCCAATGCTGATATTATTTTTAGTCTTACTCTTTAGCTTGCAATACGCTCGGAAAACCGAGGAAAGTCAGGTATTAAATCGGTTTGAAGCAAATGCTGAAATGACGCATATTTTGATTAAAGGTGAATTAGAAGAGCATGAAACCTTATTGAGATCAATGCGGGCTTATTTTCAAAATAATAAGCAGTTGAGTCAAAAAGATTTTGATCATTACATAGCTCAGTTTCCAGATTATCGAGAGAATATTTATGCAGTAGCATGGGCGGAGTATTTGCCTAATGAGAGCCGTTTGGACTATGAGCAGTTGCATGGCGATATTGTTGAGCTAGATAGTCAAGGCGAGGTTATACGTGCTACGCAGCGTGAGGGATATTTTGCCATTAAATATTCACAAGTTCCCGTGGAATATGTATCTATTCTTAAGGATCGAGTTGCCGTTAATAATTTTGATATGTGTTTTGGTGTTGAGCGTGATGCATTATGTGAATATATGTTGCGTACTAAAGCCTCTATTATTATGCCGCCGATATTAGAGGCGCTTCAAGCACACCCAGGCAGACGCTTTGTTCGTGTATTACCGATTTTTTCGGGCGATAGTATCGTCGCTTTAGCAGCACATATGTACACCTATGAGCATTTGTTTGGTCAATTGTTAAATTCCTTTGACCAGAAATGGTTGGACTTGAAAATTACCGATATTACAGCAGAACCAGCTAAAAGCTTATTTAATAGCGCTAAAAACAAAAAGTCGTTAGAGGTTTTTGGCTATCAAGATTTATTGGTCAATAAAGTAGTGGAGATCGGGAGGCGGCAATGGCAATTCAGTTATCGTCCTTCTCCTGAGTTTATCGGGCATTATTCTTCGTGGCTATTTTATTGGCTGATCACGGCGAGCTTTTTTGTATTGAGTTTGACAGGCGCTTTTTTGCTGAATATTGCAGGGCGTGAGCAACGTATTAAGCAAGAAGTGGCAGATAAGACCGAAAAAATAAGTAAGCAATCTGTATTACTAGAAGAAAGTGAACGTAAATTTCGGCGTTTAGTAGAGGGCGTTAGAGATGACTATATTATGTACGCGCATGATGTGGAAGGTGTATTTACTTATGTGAGCCCTTCTATTGAAAACATATTAGGATATTCCGCCGAAGATTTTTTAGCGCACTATACGACTTATCTGCCTGATTCTGAGCTGAATCGTTTAGCTCAGACCTTTACGGATCGAGCTATACAAGGTGAAATAGTTCCTTCTTATGAACTTGAAATAGCGCATAAAAATGGGGGGATGCATACTTTGCGCATTACTGAAGCACCCTTATTTGATGCGCAAGGAAAGGTGACTGGTGTTGAGGGGATTTCTCAGGATATTACTGCGCTTAAAGCCGATAGATTAAAAATGGAAAAACTTTCTTTGGTGGTGACGCATAGCCCTAATGGTGTGGTAATAACAAATAAAGAGGGTATGGTCGAATATGTTAACCCTAAGTTTACTGAGATTACAGGTTATAGTAGCGATGAAATTAAGGGTAAGTGGCCGAGTATGGTTAGCTCGGGACATACGCCAGCAAGTGTTTATAAGGATTTATGGGATACCTTGCTGGCTGGTAATGAATGGCGTGGTGAATTGCAGAATCGTAAGAAAAATGGCGAGTTATTTTGGGCTAGTGAGCATATTTGTCCTATGTTTGATGAACCAGGCAATATCACGCATTTTGTTGCTATTCAAGAAGATGTAACTGAATCGAAACGCATACGTGAAGAGACTAATTATCAGGCCAGTCATGATTTATTAACTGGGTTGGTTAATCGGCGTGAGTTTGAGGTGCGCTTAAAACGAGTGGTTGATTCGGCTAAGCGAGAAAGGGATTCACATGCCCTCTGTTTCCTTGATTTAGATCAGTTTAAAGTAGTTAATGATACTTGCGGTCATGTGGCGGGTGATGAATTATTGCGTCAGGTGGGTAGTTTGATGCAAGAGAATATCCGTTCGCGTGATACTTTGGCGCGTTTGGGCGGTGATGAATTTGCTATTTTGATGGAGCATTGCGGTATTGTTCAGGCCAATCACGCGGCTGAGCATGTTATTCGTGCACTGGAGGACTTTCGGTTTCATTGGGAAGAGCATACTTTTACCATTGGCGTCAGTATTGGTTTAGCGATTATTGATCAACACACTAAAGATAGCCAAGAAATTCTAAGTCAGGTGGATAGCGCGTGTTATGCCGCAAAAGATGCAGGGCGTAACCGAATTGAAGTGCATACGGAAAATAGCGAACGTTTGAAACAGCGTAAAGGTGAGATCAAATGGAGTAGTGAAATTAGTGATGCGCTAGATAATGATCGGTTTTTGCTTTATGTGCAGCCTATTGTACCCATTTTAAATAATGACCTTGACATTGGCTATGAGGTGTTATTACGCTTAAAGATGAAGGATGGAACGATTGTTCCTCCTGGTGCTTTTTTGCCTGCTGCTGAGCGCTATAATTCAGCGACACGCATTGATCGATGGGTGGTTCATCATACCTTGCAATGGTTAAGTTGCCATGCCGATCAATTGCATCATGTTAGATCGATTGCCATTAACTTGTCTGGTCAATCGTTAGGTGATGAAGCGGTACTTGACTATATTATTCAGCAATTTGAAAGTAGCGATGTTCCCGCTGAGAAAATTAAGTTTGAAATTACCGAGACGGCAGCGATAGCAAATTTGCAGGATGCTACGGTATTTATGAAAACTTTATCGAAGTTTGGTTGTCAATTTGCTTTAGATGATTTTGGCAGCGGCCTTTCTTCCTTTGCCTATTTGAAAAACTTACAAGTTGATGTATTAAAAATTGACGGCATGTTTGTAAAAGATATGCTGGATGACCCGATTGATTATGAAATGGTCAAATCAATTAATCAGATTGGTCATGTTATGGGTTTAGAAACGATTGCTGAGTTTGTGGAAAATGATCAGATTTTAGAAAAATTGCGTGAAATTGGTGTTGATTATGTTCAAGGTTATCACCTTGGCAAGCCAATGCCAATTGCGAAAATTTTGAATAAAAATAATAAAAATTAATATGCACTATCACGGTATTACCAAGAAAATTGTTGAACGTCCTCTTTTAGCTAGGCAAGCGAGTCTTACTGAAATAAATCCCGTGCTTAAGCGTATCTATTTGGCGCGCGGCATTAAATCAGATACTGAATTACAGTATGGTTTGGCACAACTCCCTTCGCCTTGGCTACTAACGGGAATGGAAGAAATGGTCACTTACCTGATTGCTGCGCTTGATTTGCAGAAGAAAATTGTGATTGTTGCTGATTTTGATGCGGATGGTGCGACCAGTTGTGCTGTGGCTATATTAGGGTTGCAACTATTAGGTTTTAAACAGGTAGACTTTATTGTGCCTAATCGTTTTGAGTATGGTTATGGCTTAACGCCAGAAATTACCGAGCTCGTGATTGCTAAGCAAGCGGATGTGTTAATTACCGTGGATAACGGCATTTCTAGTCTTGCGGGAGTAGAGGTGGCGAAAAAATCGGGTATGCAAGTGCTGGTGACCGATCATCATTTACCTGGTGAGCAGTTGCCTGCTGCTGATGCGATTGTTAATCCTAATTTGCCCGATGATGAATTTCCAAGTCGAGCTTTAGCGGGGGTTGGAGTGATGTTTTATGTGCTAATGGCATTGCGTAGTCGGTTGCGTGAGCAAGGTTGGTATATTAAGAATAAAATAACTGAACCCAATTTAGCACAATTATTAGATCTAGTGGCCTTAGGGACGGTTGCTGATGTCGTAGCGTTAGACCAAGTGAATCGAATTTTAGTGCATCAAGGTTTGTTGCGTATGCGTTCTGGTAAAGGGCACGTAGGCATTAAAGCGCTAGTGGAAATAGCTGGTCGTAATTTGCATAGCTTAGCGTCTTCGGATTTAGGTTTTGCCATTGGTCCGCGACTAAATGCAGCGGGGCGAATGGATGATATGAGTGTCGGCATTCAATGTTTGATGTCTGATGATGCCATATTAGCCAAAAATCTAGCGATGAGAATGGATGAGTTGAATAGTGACCGGCGTGAAGTTGAAGGACAAATGAAGCAGGAGGCGATGTCCTTATTAACAGAAATGAAAGCTTTTGATGCGCAGCATTTAGCCGCAGGTGTCTGTATTTACAATGAGGATTGGCATCAAGGGGTTATTGGGATTTTGGCATCACGCATTAAAGACCGTTTAAATCGCCCCGTGATTGCTTTTGCTAATGCGGATAATGGTGAAATTAAAGGTTCAGCGCGTTCTATTCCTGGGGTGCATATTCGTGATGTGCTTAGTGATATTGCCGTTGCTCACCCTAAAGTGCTGACTAAGTTTGGTGGCCATGCTATGGCGGCTGGTTTAAGTATACAATTGCATGATTACCCGGTGTTTATGCTCGCTTTTGATAAAGCCGTTAAACAGCGTTTAGTGGATGTTGATTTGGACCAGAAAGTCTACAGCGATGGTGAATTGACGGAAGCGGAAATGACGCTAGGCTTTTGTGAATTATTAAAGAGTGCAGGCCCCTGGGGGCAGGAATTTCCTGAGCCGTTATTTCATGGCGTATTTGATGTTGTGCAGTCGCGCATTGTTGGGCAGCAGCATTTGAAATTAGTATTGCGGCAACCCGAAAAGAAGTTGCTGATTGATGGGATTGCTTTTTTTGTTGAGCGACCGGAATATTGGTTAGGATTACGCCAAGTAAAAATCGCTTATAAATTAGATATTAATGAATACAATGGTCAACGCAGTATTCAGTTTATTATTGATTATATTGAGAAGTTAGCCTAGAGCAAGGCAGGTAAAGCTACATGAGGGAGAACATGCAAGCATAGCCCCAGATGTTACTTTGGGGCTATTGCTCGTTATTTTATATTAAACTAGCGGCGTCTTGATTTAGGCGATTCAAAGCCTACTCTTAATGCGTTGCCGTTAAAATTTTTGCCATCTAAGCCTGCAATCGCAGCACGAGATTCATGACCTTCCATGCCGATAAAGCCAAATCCTTTGCATTCATCGGTAAAAATGTCCGTTATAAGTTCAGATGAGCGCACGACGCCAAACTGGGCAAACAGGGCTTCAAATTCTTTTACAGTGGTGTTTGAGGGTAAATTGCCAACAAATAGCCTTTTCAATAGTGTTCCTCTTCTAGCGGTGATAATTTCATTGTAGCTACAAAAAAAGAACCCCGCTTAAGCGAGGTTCCATTTATTCGGTAAACCGATTAGGTCGAACTTAAGATGCTACAACGCTAGTTGCTTGAGGACCTTTAGGGCCATTCTCTACATCATAAGTAACTGCTTGACCTTCGTTCAAAGTTTTGAAACCAGTTCCTTGAATCGCGCTGAAATGTACAAATACATCTGCACCGCCATCATCTTGAGAAATAAAACCAAAACCTTTGGACTCGTTAAACCATTTTATAGTGCCTGTAGCCATAGAACTTAATACCTAAAAAATTAAAAAATTAAAGTGTTGTATACAGCTAGTGAAAGAGGGAAACCCAGAAAAATATGCGAGGAAATAAATTTTTTACTACCAATAACAAAATCTGTAACGCCTCTCACTATAAGGTAATCGACAAGGTTTTTCCACAAATTTAAAAAATTTTATTAAGTATAGGCAGTAAATGGTAATTTGAAAATAATGATATGAATATGTGGTATTTCTTTTGTTATGTATGTAACTTATTGTACTGTAGTATTTTTTTTATTTTTTTTTGTTCTTTTTAGGAGGTTTGTAGGTATCTATTTTTCTGTGAAAATTATAGTTTTTTAGGTTTATATTAGGTCTTTATTGACCTGAAAAACTGAGTATTTGTGTGCAAGTGAATATTAGCGGTCAACATAGTCAATTATGTGTGTATTTTTATGGCAATAACTTACTTACAAAATCGGTGGCTTGAGGAAATAAAAGATGCATATCATAGATAAAGGCAATGAGAAATGCATAGGATAATAGTTTGCCTATTAAGCGTAACCAAAAGCTCAACCATGCTGGAATAGGTTTTTTCCTGTTCGTATTCGTATCTTGAGCTTCTAGTGTTGCCGCTTGCCAAGATAAACCTAAAGCAGATAGCATTTCTTGTCTGACTCGATTGGCATAGCTTTGCCCTTCTAAGCTATCACCAACCTCTATATTTTTACCATCACGAGTAATGAGTTTTAGACGAAACCAAACTTTGATTGTATTGCCAAATGTTGATGAACCATTTTTTTCTGCAATTATATCGACAATATCTTTAGCCTCTATTTTTTCTTCCAGTAGAAAGCCAAAGATGCGCTGTTGTTTGAGAACACCCATTAAACTGACTTCAGTGCTAAGACTATTGGCAATGAAAAAGAGTCCCGCAAGAAAGAGTGTTAAGGAAATCAAGTAAACATAAATTGTCATTAACCTTGTTGTTGTAGGTAAAAAGTCTAAAAATCCGGCAAAGAAAAAATAAGCAAATGTGGCAATAAATGCTCCCATAATCATTAAAGTAAAGGCAATTCCTTTGGACCTGCCATAACCATAGTGAAACTTAGTACCATTAGTGGTTTTTGTGATTTCTGGAATACTTTCTACTTCAGTGTCTCGGTGCTCAATAATAGTTGATGTCTTTGCCTGAATACGACTATTTGTAGCTATTGCACCTTGATCAGCTGCCGTCAGTGGTAATTCAAATGCGCGGTCATAATCAATGCCGGGTAAAGGTATACGTATATTTAATCTCCACAGGTGATAGCTATCGCTTTTTCCCTCGCTTGCCGGTAAGTTGGCTGGAGGGTTAAATGCAAAATTTAAACGGATACTTCGGCGGTAATTATTCGGCTTTAGAGTCAATTTATCCTGCCATATGGCCTTTTCACGCGTGCTATGTTTACCATCGTGACTACGGGATATATAGTGGCGTATACAGCTTAGGCTAAGGATGGCTTGTGGTGCATTTTTTGCTGGTATCGGTAAATCAATATAGCCTGCGCATAGACCGCCGACTTGAGCGGGGAAAGGGTTTAAGGTGATTGGGGTTTTGCCGAATTTATACCAAGCTAAGGTTTCTTTGATGGCGATAATAATGATCCATAAGCCAATAAAAGGAAACAACGCAAAAAAGTAAAAAATGGGGTTAGCCTCGAATGCTTTTAATATATTGTCACCACCCATGATAATTGCATACCAAGTCATGACATTCCAAATAATGGCGAATAGCCAATGAAGCCAATATTGCTTAGCCGATTGGGAAAGTATCTGATTACTGGTAATATTGGGCATACTTTTTAACCTATTGCTTAATTAGTGGCATTTTAATGTCGAATCTCTAGCTTAAGTAATAGACACTTTATTTTCATAATGCAATCTGAACTTGATCAATTAAATTTCGATAACCGTTTTATACAAGAATTACCTGCCGATAAGACCACAGGGCATACGCCTAGACGGCAAGTTGAAGAGGCTTGTTATTCATTAGTCTCACCTACACCTGTTAGCAACCCGAAATTAGTTGCACATGCTCAAGAAGTGGCTGAGTTGTTTGATCTGTCGGAAACGGACTGTTTGAGTGATTATTTTACTCAAGTGTTTTCTGGCAGCCAACAAGCCAAAGGTATGCAGCCTTATGCTATGTGTTATGGCGGGCATCAATTCGGGCATTGGGCGGGGCAATTGGGCGATGGTCGAGCGATTAATTTAGGCGAAGTGATTAATCAAAAAGGTCAGCGTTGGGCTTTGCAACTAAAAGGCGCGGGATTGACCCCTTATTCGCGTACTGCGGATGGATTAGCCGTTCTGCGTTCTTCTGTCCGCGAGTTCTTATGTAGTGAAGCGATGTTTCATTTGGGTGTGCCTACCACCCGCGCTTTAAGTCTGGTGACGACAGGTGAGCAGGTCGTACGTGATATGTTTTATGATGGTAATCCGCGCGCTGAATTAGGTGCCGTTGTTTGTCGGGTTGCGCCGTCCTTTGTGCGTTTTGGTAGTTTCGAAATTCATTCAGCACGGCAAAATATTAAGCTATTGCGTGAGTTAGTAGATTACACGATTCGTACCGATTTTCCGCATTTAGGTGAACCGAGCGCTGAAGTTTATCAAGCTTGGTTTCACGAGGTGTGTGCTAAAACGGCTGAAATGATTGTCCATTGGCAACGTGTTGGTTTTGTGCATGGGGTGATGAATACCGATAATATGTCGATTTTAGGCTTAACGATTGATTATGGTCCGTATGGCTGGCTGGATAATTATGATCCCGATTGGACACCTAATACCACGGATAGAGAACATAGGCGGTATCGTTTTGGTAATCAGCCGCAAATTGCAGCGTGGAATTTAACCCAATTGGCCAATGCGATTTATCCATTGATTGAGCAAGTCGAGCCTTTGCAGGAAGGTTTAAATATTTACAGTAAGACTTTTATTGAAGGCTATCAGGAAATGATGGCAGAGAAGCTAGGCTTGCAGATTTATGATGCGCAAACGGACAAGGTACTGATCGATGATTTAGTGAAAGTATTGGTTTTAGCTGAAACCGATATGACTATTTTTTATCGTTTATTAGCGAATATTTCAACGGAAACTGAGTTAAGTGATGCAGAGTTACTGATTCAGTTATCCTCAGCTTATTATCAGCCAGAGCAATTAACGGAGGCGGTTAAAACGGATATTATTGCTTGGTTACGTCGTTATGTTGCTCGAGTACAGCAAGATAAGAGCGGTGATTCAAATCGAAAACTAGCGATGAATGCGGTGAATCCGAAGTATGTATTACGCAATTATTTAGCGCAGTTGGCGATAGATAAAGCGGAGCAGGGAGATAATAGCCTAGTGCAAGAATTGTTGGAAGTGTTGCGTCACCCTTATGATGAGCAACCTGAACATCAAGCTTGGGCTGAGAAACGTCCAGATTGGGCGCGAACTAAAGCGGGCTGTTCGATGTTGTCGTGCAGCTCTTGAGGCAAGATAAAAAATGACAGAAACCACTATGCACGTTGCCCAAGGGCATTTTCAAGTATTGCGCTTTCCAGTAGAAAAGAATGAAAAATTACAAGCTTGGGATGCCGCAGATGAATATTTATTACAGGATGTAGCATCTAAAATAGATTTAGATGCTCATCCTAGCGTGTTGATTGTTAATGATAGCTTTGGCGCTTTAGCTGTGGCTTTAAATGCGTACAAGCCTTACGCCGTGTCTGACTCGTTTATATCGCAAGCCGCAACCCGTAAAAATTTAGCGTTAAATCAAATAGACCTTACTAGGGTACGTTTGTTTGATAGTCTGGTATTACCGCAAGATAAGTTTGATTTTATTTTAATTAAAGCACCTAAAACATTGGCGTTTTTAGAGGATATGCTAATACGCTTGCAAGTTAATTTAACGGTGAATACTCAAGTGATTGTCGCTGGTATGGTGAAGAACCTACCTGCATCTGTGTGGCAGCTTATGGCGCGTTATTTAGGGGAAACTAGACCCTCTAAAGCGGTTAAAAAAGCGCGTTTAATTTATGCACAAGTTGATATGGATCGTGTTGTGCCGATTAATCCTTATCCTGTTTATTACCCGTTGGAGAATACGCAGTACCAGATTTGTAATCATGCCAATATTTTTTCACATAAAAGTTTAGATATTGGCACGCGTTTTTTCCTAGAGCATTTACCGCAAAATGAGAAGTATCTGCAAGTGGTCGATTTAGGCTGCGGTAATGGCATAGTAGGGTTGATATTTTCTGAGAAAAACCCTAATGCACAGCTGCATTTTGTCGATGAATCTTTTATGGCTGTTGCATCCGCAGAAGAAAACTTTAAGCAGGCTGTGACAACCGTTAATGCTAGTTTTCAGGCGGGTGATGCTTTAACTGATTTTGCAGATAAATCGATGGATTTAATTTTGTGTAATCCCCCGTTTCATCAGCAAAATACGATTGGCGGGCATATTGCTTTGCGCATGTTTGAGCAATCTAAAAAAGTCTTAAAGTCGAGTGGTGAATTATGGGTGATTGGTAATCGCCATTTAGGTTATCACGTCAGCCTTAAAAAGTTTTTTTCTAAGGTTGAAGTTATAGTATCTAATGCAAAATTTGTCATTATTAAGGCCGCCAATTAATAGTAAAAGGAAATTCAGGCGTAAATAAATACAGCAGAGCGCAGCTAATGAACATACCTAATGATGCGCTTAAATATTTCACGCTGAAAAGTTTAAAGGCCGTGCCAAATGAGCGTTTCAGCTGTACGTTGCCTAAATCTACACTAAACAACTCATCGAGCAGTAAGTGGACAATAAAGCCAAACCCAATAAAAAACCCACTAAGCCAGGCAAAAATAATACCCGTATTTAGTAAATGGTAAACGCTAAAAGTTGTCAGTAAAGTAAATAAAACAGCACATAAAATTGAGTGAAAAGCACCGCGATGTACGGTTACCTTTTTAAATAGGAATAAAACCGGATAGCGTACTAAAAAAAAGGTGCTGCTAGCAATAATAAAGACATGCTGCACTTTATACTGGCTATGATAAGCAAGAATGGTGAGCATGGAAATAAGCGTTGCTAGTGAGGTAAATAGTATTTTCAGAGGGTGTGAGTTATCTGAATCTATATCAGGCAGTAACCCACCTATCGTACCTAAAAAAATAAACCAAGGAATATCAAATAAGCCAATGAAATTATTATTGAATAAAGTGGTTGCAGCGATACTGCTTGCGCTAGCGGCAACAAAAAGGTGAGTCTTAAAGTTCGCCATATAATGTGTTTGAGTCAAAGGGCAACCGATTATTATAGCAATTTTTCTAGGAGTCGTTGAGTGCGCTGTGTTAATTCTCCTAACAATATTGAAGAAGTGATAAAGAAGTCACGTTTTCTGGGCTTTATTTATCCTTGTTTTAGTGAAAGTGAGGCGCTTGCTTATTTGCATGATTTACGTAATGAGCATAGTGGAGCAAATCATATTGCCTTTGCCTACCGTATAAGAACGGATCAAGGGATTATTAGCCGGTTTTATGATGCTGGTGAGCCATCGGGTACTGCAGGCAAGCCGATTTATCAATATATTGAAGGCCATGACCTGATTAATGTTCTTATTGTGGTTGTGCGTTATTTTGGAGGTACTAAGCTGGGAGCAGGCGGGTTAACTCGTGCGTATGGTAATGCTGCTAAACAAGTGATTGGTGTAGCAGATATAACAGAGTTTATTGAATTAGCGAGTATGCACTTCACCTTAGATTATAAAAACCTACAGCATTTTGAATATCAATTGGCTAAATGTTCTGGGGTTATTACCAGTAAGGATTTTGCTGAGCAAGTTAATTTAGTGGCGCAATTGCCAGTGGTAAATACCGAATCATTATTAGCCCTGTTTCCAGGGCATATTTTGTAGTTAAGAGTGTGCATGAAATAGGGTGGGAAATTATTTGGGTCGGAGGTTTTTAGGAATCAAAATTCAATAGTATCTGAAAGCACTACCAGTCCTTTGAGGACTGGTAGTGCTTCATAACCTAAAGTTTCGGGTTTTATTGTTTCAGTCGTTAGTAAAAACTATGCACTTTAGTGCAAGACTTTTAGT
>CBDVDU010000050.1:0-12817 GCA_965372825.1 uncultured Gammaproteobacteria bacterium
CAACTTGAAAAATTCAGAATTTATCAAGTTGAATAACATATTCTTTCACAGCCTCCAGAGCGTGAGGAACGATGAAAAGGGGTGAGAGCGAATAATTTCTAACTCACTGAAATGACTGGGTGTCCCGTCTTAAAATGGTAGCCTTTTTTAATGCTAAATTTTATTCCGTCAATTACTAATCCAACAAACGCCTAGACAAGCAGACTAAAGTCCGCCCTACCCGCGTTATTTTTAAATTAATTGCATTCAGGTACTTACAATGCTGCGCTTCACCGCTAATCTTAGTTTATTGTTTACTGAAGTCCCACTAATCGATCGCTTTGCTGTGGCAAAAGCTAATGGTTTTAACGCAGTTGAAATTCAATTCCCCTATGAACTTAGTGCGCAAACAATAAGAACTGAGCTAGATGCTCAACAATTGCAATTAGTCTTATTTAATGTCGCTGCCGATGATTTATTACAAGGCGGCGAAGGCCTAGCCCCAGCCCCTGAAAAACAAGCGCAATTTAAAGTAGCTGTAGACCTAGCAGTCGAATATGCAAAAATCATCAAGCCCAAAGCGATTAATATTTTGCCTGGTCGCTGTTTTGATAGTGAATGCCTTACGGCATACCAAGATACCTTTAAAGATAGTTTACGCTATGCTTTAGACGCGTTTTCCTCCCTAGGTATTAAGACTGTTTTTGAAGCAATTAATACCATCGATATGCCAAACTTTATCGTGCATAGCAGTACGCAAATGTTAGACATAATGGCAGAAATTAATCATCCTGATTTAATGATGCAATATGATATTTATCATATGCTAATGATGCAGGAAGATCCGGCTCATTTTATTGCACAATACAGCGATAAAATTGGCCATATTCAGTTTGCTGATTGCCCCGGCAGACATCAACCAGGAACTGGCAACGCAGACTTCAAGCAACTATTTTCAATCATTAAATCATCAAACTACACAGGCTGGGTAGGCGCAGAATATAATCCCTTAAACTCAAGCACTAGCTCTTTAAACTGGCTGACAAACACCTATTAATATCATGTTAACCCGAAAAAAATTAAGTCTTGGTATCTGCGCCCCCCTACTACTAAGTGGCTGTTCTAGTTTTGGTTATGGCGTCGCTGAAGCTATTTTGGACCAGCAAAAACAAAGTGATGATCGCCTCTGTCAAATAACGGGGAAAGCCTTTACAGGGTTAGAGCCATTTTTAAATAATGGGCTTAAAGTACTCATGGTACATGGCATAGGTCAACATGGACCAGGTTACTCAGCTGAGTTTTTGGGGAAGCTCTCTGCCGAAATGGGGCTGGTAAAAAAATCACCTGGTTTTAAAACGATTGATCTTACCGACCCTTTAGATACCAGTAAAAATCTTGGCAGCGTCAGAGTGCATCATTACTTCGATGAGCAAGCCAATAAATCGTTACTGTTTTATGAGCTAGTCTGGTCGGTTATTACTGAAGAAGCAAAAAAAGTAATCGCCTACGACAGCACTGGTGAATATTCTCACCGCAGAGCCACGATTAATAACTTACTGAAAAATTTTAGTAATGACACACTACCTGACTCCTTTTTATACTTAGGTGATCATCGTGAAGATATTTTAATTTCCTTTACTCAAGCTTATTGCTGGATGGTCGCTGCAAACTGGTCAGATATTGCCCCACATACAACAAGTGCTTGTGATTTTAATGCACCAGACTTCAATACAAACCTAGAAAATAACCACTATGCTTTTGTCTCTCATAGTCTAGGCAGTCGCATTACTATTGACGGTCTACAGCGCATTGCCAGACTAACAGGAAGCAATACCGATACTTATCGTGGCTCTCTAAAAAAACCACGAACAGCAGTACAAATTCTAAAGCAAAAAAACACTTCGATTTTCATGCTAGCTAACCAATTACCAGTACTGCAATTAGGTAGGAAAAAAGCAGAAGTCACACAACAATATAAAGATTATTGCCTAGAAGACGGTAAACATTACCCAGAGCGCATGTATAAATCAACTGAAATTATTGCCTTTAATGACCCTAACGATATTGCCAGCTACCCTATCCCTCATAATTTCAGCGAACAGTTTTTAGACTCACGACTCTGCATTAATACTTCTAATGTAGATATTAATATTGCTAATGTTTTCGATTTACTAGGCTTAGGTACGGCAGCCAACCCTTTGACCGCGCATTCAGGCTATCAGTCTGATGATCGGGTCATCGCTTTAATTGCCAAAGGCATTGGCTCAAAGAATACCGCTGACATTATTAGTACACGTTGTAAGTGGATAGAAGAAACCGATTAGGCTTACTTGTTATAACTGCATAAAAAACGGGCCGATAAGGCCCGCCCAAATTCATCCTATCTCAATATAATAACAACTACACTCTAAACTGCCCCACTAAAGCCTCTAACTCTTCAGAAAGTTTCGCCAAATCACGACTGGCAGTTAAAGTATTATTCGCTGTTTCCACGCTATTATCAGCAATATCGCTAATCCTGATGACATTTCGGTTAATCTCTTCTGTCACAGAATTTTGTTGCGAAGAAGCCGTAGCAATTTGCCCATTCATATCATTAATCGTTGAAATAGCTTGAGTAATTGCTGAAAGTGCTGTGCCAGAGTCCTTTGCCCGCTCAACACTTTGCCCCGCCATTTTTTGACTCGCCCCCATTGCACTCACAGCACTTTTAGCACCCGCCTGTAATTTTTCAATCATCGCTTGGATTTCATTAGTTGATGATTGCGTTCTGCTCGCTAAGGTGCGTACTTCATCAGCAACAACCGCAAAACCTCGCCCATGCTCTCCTGCTCGTGCCGCTTCAATAGCGGCATTTAAGGCAAGTAAATTAGTTTGTTCGGAAACGCTACGAATAACCTCTAAAATACTACCTATATCCCCTACATCAGCCTCCAACTGCTGAATAACTGACGTCGCTTGATCTATCTCACTTGCCAAAGAATCAATGGAACTAACAGCCTCAGAGACAACACGTTGCCCTTCATTCGCTTGACTATCAGCATCTCCAGCGGCTACCGCTGCACTAGATGCATTACGCGAGACTTCGACAACCGTTGCCGCCATTTCTGTGATTGCAGTTGCGACTTGTTCAGTATTTTCTTTTTGCTGACGCACGCCACTTAAATTTTGCTCCACAGTTGAGGACAACTGCTCAGCATGCCTTGCTAAATCATGAGAATGCTGATTAACACTGCTCATAATACCTTGTAAATTCGCTGCAGCACGATCAAATTCACCCGCCATAATGCCGATTTCATCCGTCGGGCTAAAGTGTGACCGTGCAGTTAAATTACCTTTACCAAATGAAACAGCAAAAGCACTTAAAGCTTTGAGAGATTGCACAATACTATTCGGAATAACAATCGCAAGCCCTACACCCAACACAAGGCCTATTAATAAAGCAGACATAATAATAAATCCAGCCCGCTTAACTAAAGCACTTGTTTCCTGAGCAATAATAGCGGCCTTCTCCCAGCCATTATTTTCCGCATCTAATGCTGATTGGCGCGCATTTGCGGCAATTTGATCCATATTTTTAATAATGCCTTGCAGGCTATTATCATTCGCTATCCATTGCGCTGCCGCACGCGTGTAGTTTTCAGTTGCAATACGCGCAGTTTCAATACGCTTTAATTCTGAAGCATCCGGATTTTTTTTCTGTAAAGCAGTATACAGCCCCATCAACTCAGGCAATTCAGCCTGCATCATCTGATAGTATTTACGATCCTTATATAAACGCTCTTGCTTTTCATGCTGAATAATTGCGTAAGCTAAAGACTTAATCTTATTCACTACAATATATTTCTGCACTTTAATATTAAGTGAATAAGGTGTTGTTCCTTGCTGCATTAATGCCGCATATTCCTGCTCTTGCTTGAGTGCAAACTGATCTGCTTCATTGATCACGCTTTGCCCCATCTGAACCATAGTTGCAACTGCCTTTTGATTATCTAATAAAGCATTTACTCCGCGTTCATATAAACCTCTAAACTCCGTAACATTACGCTTAACAGCAGCGGACTGACTTAATAGGTCTTGATCATTAAACTTATTCGCTAAAGCATCAACTGCAGACAAATCCTTATCCATTTTGGCTAAAACATCTTTAGCTCGCTGATGTATTTCTGGCTTTTCATAAAGCAAGTAACGTAACTGCTCAATCGTTGCATCATAAGCTCCAGCATGGACATCAACCACCAAATGAACCGCTGGCACCTTCCATTGAGTAATTTCATCAACATTTTGCCCTAAGCTATAAATATATTTCCATGCTAAACCACCAACAACCAATAAAATTAAGATTAAACTCGAGAAACCCAGTACCAACTTATTACGAATAGTCATAAAAATCCTTATGAAACTTTATCAAAATTATCCCCATACTTGCTAATGTCTTATCGACCTAGCAGCCAATTACTTTAAGTCTTTCTATCATTTTTTATCACTGTTGATAGCATTATCTGTATTGCGCACGAAAAGTCCAATAATCGACTAAGGAATCAAAATTCAATAGTATCCGAAAGCACTGGCAGTGCTTCATAACCTAAAGTTTCGGGTTTTATTTAATGTGAATTCCTAAACAACCATGCAGAGCAATTAACTGATGTTACGCAGGCGTATTTCCATACTGATATTAAGAGGAATATGACTTAAACATAATAGAGTGTGGGAGGGGCTTTAGCCCCGACTTATATAAACTCGCGGCTAAAGCCCCTCCCACAAATAACGTCATTGAGCTTGGCATTGCACCAAACCTAACAAAATGAAGTCACTAGGCCAGCTAACTACGCCGCTTGAACAGGAATAGAATGGCTGGTTCTAACCATTTCATTATTATCATTAAAATAAACTAATTTCGGCTTAAAATCTTTCAATTCCACCTCATCTAACTCAGCATAAGTACAGACGATAATATAATCACCAGGACAAGCGCGACGAGCCGCTGCGCCATTAATAGAAAAAATGCCTGAGCCATCTTCCGCGCGAATCGCATAAGTAGTAAATCGTTCGCCATTATTGACATTATAAATCTGGATTTGTTCGTATTCTCTTATGCCAGAATAATCCAGTATCTTGCCATCAATAGCACAAGATCCCTCATAGCCTAATTCAGCATGAGTTACCGTTGCTCTGTGTAATTTTGCTTTAAGCATTGTAATTTGCATATCAGTCTACGATCTCTAAAAATTTTGGAACCAAATATTATCACAAATTAATTTCATATATACAAGATACTAATTTTCAATATCTACCTGTATATTATCAATTAAACGCGTTTTACCTATCCTAGCCGCCACCAAAATAACAATTTCCGTATCTTCCTCGTTAGCCACAAGCAAGTCTTTACGCTTACAAATCGAGAAAAAATCTGGCTCAAATCCCTGCTCCGCTAAAAATTCAATTTGCTGTTTTTCTATATCAATATAAGCTAACTTTTTATCCTGTATCAAAGCTGCAGCCACACATAATGACAAATACAGTTGCGCTGCTTGCTCTCGCTGTTCAGCCGTCAAATAAGCATTGCGCGAACTCATTGCCAAGCCATCAGACTCACGTACTGTTGGCACAGAAACAATGTCTACTGGCAAATTTAAATCAGCAACCATGGCATTAATAACCGTTAATTGTTGAAAATCTTTTTCACCAAAAAATGCTTTATCCGGCTGCACAATATTAAATAATT
The DNA here is from genome assembly GCA_965372825.1 of uncultured Gammaproteobacteria bacterium. GTDB lineage: Bacteria > Pseudomonadota > Gammaproteobacteria > Methylococcales > Methylomonadaceae > Methyloprofundus. Next base: position 5,705 of record CBDVDU010000050.1, read on the forward strand.
TACAGACGACTGTAGCAACCCCATCAAAATGTCCCGGCCTTGCAGCACCACAATGATTTTCAGATAACTGACTAACACTGACTTTAGTTAGTTCATTAACCGGATACACCTCTTCGACACTAGGCATAAAAACGACATCGACACCTGCAGCCTGTAACTTTTTCTGATCAGCTTGCTCAGTTCGAGGGTATAGCGAGAAATCTTCACCCACACCAAATTGCGTAGGATTAACAAAAATACTAACGACCACTCGATCCGCTTGCGCCTTTGCCTTATTAACTAACTGCAAATGCCCTGCATGCAAGTTCCCCATAGTCGGCACAAAAGCAATGCTTTCACCTGCTATACGCCACTGTTTAAGTAATTCACGTAAAGCTTTAATATCTGCAATACACTTCATTTTCTTAAAAACTATGTTCTGGCAATGGAAACTGGCTTTCTTTTACTTCTTGCACATAAGCCTGAATCGCCTCAAAAATAGAATCTGCTTGCTGCATATAATTTTTAGTAAAGCGCGGTATTTTCCCTAAACTAATCCCCAACATATCGTATACAACAAGGACTTGACCATCGCAATCTACTCCCGCACCAATACCAATCACAGGAATAGTTAATTGTGCGCTAATTTGTTGCGCTAAAGCAGTAGGAATACACTCCAAAATAAGCATTTGCGCCCCCGCTCGCTCAACATCTATAGCTTCCGCTAAAATTCTCTGCGCCTCTTCCGCGGCTTTACCTTGCACCGCATATTTACCTAGTTGATAAATTGACTGCGGTAATAAACCCAAATGCGCACAGACTGGAATGCCTTGCTGCACCATAAACTCGATATTTTCTATGCGCGCACCTTCTAATTTAACCATTTGCGCGCCCCCCTGCTGAATTAATAAAGCCGCATTTTGAGCCGCCTGCATGGGTGTAGCATTACTCATAAAAGGTAAATCAGCAATAATAAATGCCTGTTGACTGCCACGACTTACTATTTGCGTATGATAAAGCATATCTTGCATACTGACCGGCAAGGTACTTGAGTGCCCTTGTACAACCATCCCCAAAGAGTCACCGACCAACAAAACGTCAATGCCTGCTTGGTCTATCAGAGCCGAAAAAGTAGCATCATAAGCCGTTAAACTGGTGATTTTTTGACCTAATTGCTTCATTTTTTGTAAATCAACAATCGTCTTAGCTTTCACTTGCTTCACTGTTGTGTATTGACTCATTCAGCTAATCTCACCAAACCATCTAAAGGACACTGCTCAACCAAAATAGATATATCACCCAAGCTGGGGACCTGTATAGCTGGCGCAATTTCCTGTAAAGGATAAAGCACAAAGGCACGTTCGGCTAAACCATAGTGCGGCACAATTAAATCTGGGTGATTAATCAGCTGGTCTCCATAAAGCAATATATCTAAATCTAAGGTTCTAGCACCCCAGCGCTCATCTTTACGTACGCGCCCATGATCTAACTCTATTTTTTGCAAATAGCGCAAAAGTTCAATCGCAGGCAAATCAGTTTCAACAGCCATCACGGCGTTGACATAATCGGGCTGATCTTGCGGCCCCATCGGCGGACTACGGTATAGACTGGAACAAGCAACTTCTTGCACACCAGCCAAGGCATCAATAGCTTGTCTAGCATCCTTTATCTGCTCCGCTGGCGTAGATAAATTACTACCTAAGCCAATATAAACAATTACTTTAGTCATTTATCTTCGCTTTAACTGTGGGCTTACGTCTACGCCTGCGTTTTTTAGGTGCACTCTTATTTAAACTGGCGACCATCTTCTGCTGCTGGTCTTCTGACACACGCTGAAAATCAGTCCACCAAGTCGCCAAGGCCTTATCCGCACCACCTGTCTCAGCACGTAAAACTAAAAAATCATAGGCAGCTCTAAATTTAGGATGACCCAATAAACGAAAGGCTTTCGAGCCTCCACGTACCGAGAATCTAGGTTGCATACCCCAAACATCACGCATTGCCATACCTATATGCTTTGGAAAAGCAGTATGTTGCACTTGCTTAGAAATTACCTTGCTAGCCGCCTGCTGATATGCAATCGACTCAGGCAAGCCATCTGCTAAATTTTTCTCGGCCTGAGTACTAACCGCATCCCACAAAAAAGTAGAAAAAAGAAAATAAGGCGCAATACTTTTACCCTCAGCAATACGCTGATCAGTATTTTCCAAGGCTTTAGCAATAAACATTTTTGGAAAACCGTTATCCTCGCTACTTAAGCTTTTCTCAGCTGCTGGGTATAAATACTCAAACAAGCCATAATGACGTAGCATTTCATAAGTTTGCACGGCGTAGCCTGATAAAAACAACTTGAGCGCTTCATCTTGTAACCGTGCTGAGGGAATATTAGCTAATAACTCCGCCAATTCGAAAATAGGTTTTTCACAAGCAGGATTCACTGTAAAACCTAATTTCACCGCAAAACGCACCAATCGAATCATGCGCACCGGATCTTCACGGTAGCGTAATTCAGGCTCACCAATAAGACGAATTACACCAGCCTTATGATCATCCATACCGCCGACATAATCGACAATTGAGAAGTCTTTAATATTGTAATACAGAGCATTAACCGTAAAATCACGACGCACTGCATCTTCCGCTATCGTGCCGTAACTATTATCGCGCAATAAGCGACCTTCTTGATCTGCTTTGGGCGCACTCTTAGCATCATCTCCAGCACCCCGGAATGTGGCTACTTCAATCATGTCACGACCAAAAATCACATGCGCTAAACGAAACCGCCTTCCAACAATACGACAATTACGAAAAGTCTGCTTAACCTGTTCTGGGCTGGCATTCGTGGCAACATCAAAATCTTTCGGCTCACGTCCAAGCAACAAATCCCGCACACAGCCACCGACTAAATAAGCATCATAGCCTTCGCCTTTTAAACGATATAAAACCTTTAAGGCATTTTTATTGATTTGACTACGCGAAATATTATGCTCTGGTCGCGTATAAATCCTTGGCCCGCCTGCTTCTGACTTTTTTTCTGTGCTTGCATGCGCAACCTCAATCACAGCCTCAGTGCCTTGTGCTTTATTTATTATTTTTTTAAAAAAACTTAAAATTTTTCTCTTCCTTTTTTTAACTTAAATGATTAGAACCATCATTTAAAAATAACTTACATTGTAACTTACCAAAGCTATATATAACACCAGTAACCTTTTGGCTTTTTCTTGCTCATGCTAGGCATGATATTTTGTCCTTTTAGTCTACCCACATTCTATGTAGGCAAAGAGGATATTAATACCACGCATTTCCTACGCACCTTAAACAGAAAGCCAGCACAAAGTGGGGTTGCCGATAAAGACCCAACATTTACATACTCAACTTTCGCGTCCTTTATACTTTCCGCTGACAAACAAAATCAACATACAAACATACTAACAAAAGCAATTACCAAAAAAAAACACGTAAACATTTAGTGGATTTTCTTTTACAAAAAAGGTGATTATATAGTAGAATTATCTGTCACTACGCACTTAATCTTGAAATATACTATTATCACTCACTCTACAATAGCTAAAGCTTTAAGTAAGTGAATTAAAAAACTGGGGGAACAATGTTTAAAAAATTATTTGGCGCCTTAATAGACCATCCATTTCTAGCAAGTCTTTTTATTTCTGATTTATTTATCTTGCTTTTCCATAAACCGCCATTCTTATTTTCACTGGTTATGCTCGGCGGATTAATGGCTTACTGCATGTTTATAGGTCAAAAACTTTCTTTATTTAAAGTTTAATCATTGACTAAACAAAAGCAGCAAAAACCTGGTATGGCAACCCCTGCAATCCCAGGTTTTTTTCGTTATTTCGCAGCCATTTTTTATGACCTGCTTCTACTTATCGCCATTTTCTTTTTGGCAACAGCCGTACTACTCCCCCTCAATTCAGGCGAAGCGATCAAATCCCCACTCGTATTTCCTTTATACTTGTACTCTATTGGCTTTCTGTTTTATGGCTGGTTTTGGACGCATGGCGGACAAACACTAGGCTTGCAAGCATGGAAGTTACGCTTAGTCAGCAACAACGCATCCAATATAACGTGGAAGCAAGCCTTTATACGCTATCTTAGCGCTTCTGGCTCATGGCTGATATTTGGCCTAGGTTTTTTTTGGCGCTTATGGCAAAAAGATAGCAAAACCTTGCATGACTTAAGCTCTAAATCTTATATTATAAGCACGGATATTAACGCAAACGACTAATCGCATACAATGCACCAAGTAGCACCAAACTACTCGGAAGCACAGCAACAAATAGCGGATTCAAACCATAAACCACCCCCATCTGCCCTGCTGCATTATCAACAATATTAAAAGTCATTCCAATCAGAATCCCAAGCATCATCCTTGGCCCTAACGCAACACCTCGCCCCACACCAACAACAAAAGGCACAGACACCAACAACATCACTAATGTAATAAATGGATTTATAAGCCTTGCCCAAAAGGCTAACTCATATTTCGCGGCATTTTGTTTGTTGTCTTGCAAAAAATCGATATATTTCGACAAATCATGTAGAGATAAATTTTCAGGATTCATAACCACCACATCAACTACATCTGGGTCGACCACCGAGTACCAAAGCTCCTCAGCTACATTTTTCGCACTGACTTTATCTTCTGATATATAAGATGTTTGCACCCCCTTTAATTGCCATGCTCCTTTATCTAAAAAATGTCCTCGCTGTGCATAAACTAATTTTTTCAAACGCCGATCATCACCCAATTCATAAATAGAAATATTAGCCACATCACCCGCAGTATAAATATCCTTTACGTTAATAAATTGCTTTCCATCACGCAACCACAAGCCATTAGCCAGCCTAGTCACAGGCCTTTGCGTCTTAGCCACACTTCTTAGCACTCTTGCCTTTTTTTCAGCATCTGGCCCGACAAACTCACCGAGACCAAAAGAAAAAGCAACCAAAAGCATACCTGCCATCATAACCGAGCGAATAATACCAAACACGGAAACACCCGATACTCGCATAGCCATTAACTCACGATGATTAGCCATCCCGCCCAAAACAAAAAGGCTGCCAAGCAAAGCCGCGGAAGGCATTAACTCATACAAATAATGCGGAATCATCAAGCCCAAATACATTAAGATATGTTTTAAATCATAATCTCCTACACCTAAAGACTTCAATTCATCCTTTAAAGTAAACAAATTAAACAAGGCATACAGAGCAATCAAAGCAATTAAAGTCCCCTTTAATACTTCCTTAATAATATAGCGATCCAATGCATTCATATTGTCTTGCCTCTTAGCTTCATAAGCACCCAAGCAGGCCCATACAATCTGACTAATAAAAACACAATAAAAACACTAGCCAATATATAGACACCCCAAAAACCTAACCACACCGGAATTTCACCTTTCACCATCCAGCTGGCATTTACTTTTTCAAAGTTAGCAAAACTAAAATAAATCAAAAAAGCAGCCGCTAAATTTCCATACACACCAGATCGCGGACTTACTTGCGCCAAAGGAACCGCCATAATAGTCAAAACAATGATACTTAAGGGAATCGACAAGCGCCGATATAACTCACGCAACTCCTCTAAATCCTGCGTTTTAAATAATACCTCAGTCGAAATGCCGTCATACTTGCTCTCCTTTACTCCCGTCCCACTTTCCAAGCGCATCGCATATTCACTAAAGGTTTCAAAAATAAAATCCACAGCACCCGCTTTCCCTTGAACACGCTCACCATTCATAAACACAATATATAAAGCGCCATCAATGGTACGAACTTCAGCACTCTCAGCCGTTACAATACCTTCATCGTTGCCTCGTTTATTGTGTACAAAAACATCATGCATCACATTATCGGCACTGATTTTTTCCACATAAAAGATTAATTTACCCTGATTATATTCACTGAACTTACCTGCCGAGATAGCACGCACACCAATACTTTGCTTTTGTTCAAATATTACTTGCTCAACTTTATCAGCCGCCCAAGGCGAGACATACATAGCCATCCAAATAGATAATAAGGCAACGGGGATTATCGCCTTAAAAACAGCCAAATAAAGTCGCCCCACTCCTGCTCCAGCAGAAGATAATGCCGACATTTCTTGATCTCTATACATGCGCCCCAATACCATCAGCACACTCACAAAGACAGATGGCACTAGAAAACTAGCGCTCACTAAGAGAATTTTCAAGCCTAAAATACTGAAAATTGCCTCATTAGAAATCAGTCCATCAACAGCCATTTTCAAAATTTTAATAAACTTCCGGCTAACAATGATAATGACCAATACAGCCAATACCGAAAAAATAGTTTTCAGTAAATCACTTACCATCATTCTATCCATTACGGATAAAAGTCGAATCTTACGCATTCGTCCTCACTTGATCAGGCATAGAGTTATTAAAAATTTTTTTATTTATGAGAAAAATGACCTACCACTTTTAGCACAAAGAGCGATATAGAAAAATAACACAAACAAAAAAGCCGCACCTCACTAAATGCAAGAGACGGCTTTTTAAAAGCATAACAGCGTACTCAATAAATTTACATTTTCGCTAATACTTTCGCAATAGTTTCACCCATTGCTGAAGGTGTTGGCGCAATGGTCACACCTAAGTCTTGTAACATTTCTACTTTTTCTGCCGCACTTTCGCCTACTGATGAAATAATTGCACCCGCATGCCCCATTCGGCGACCTTTAGGCGCCGTTAAACCCGCAATATAAGCAACCACAGGTTTTTTCATATGCTTCGCTGCATAAATACCCGCTTCAACTTCTTGAGGGCCACCAATTTCACCAATCATTAAGACTATTTTAGTCTCATCATCTTCTTCAAATTTTTCAAAAATATCTCGATGTGAGCTACCATTGATAGGGTCACCACCGATACCGACTGATGTTGAAATACCAATGCCTAATTCACGCATTTGATCAGCGGCTTCATAACCTAAAGTACCTGAACGCCCTACCACACCAACAATACCTGTTTGATAAATATGCCCAGGCATAATACCTAACATGGCTTGCCCTGGTGTAATCGTCCCTGCACAGTTAGGACCTGTTAACACCATGCGATCTTTTTTAGGGAATTTACGCAAAAATTG
>CBDVDU010000051.1:0-12670 GCA_965372825.1 uncultured Gammaproteobacteria bacterium
CAATCCTACGAGCTCTATTTATTTTTTAACAATAGAGGTCCAAGCTGACAGCCATGCATCAGGCTGGTAATAATCTGCTTTTTTGGTTAAATTTCCCTTGAGCACTTGCTTTAAAGTACTCTCGATAATGCCAAAAAAATGACAATAAGCACGCTGTGCATCTAATGCTTTAATTTCGCCATCTTTAATGCCATTTTGTAGGATTCTTATGATCTTTGAAAACGGTGGTGTTTCCATCAATGGCTTTTCTTCCGGCAAAAACTCACTAACATTTAACACTAAGAGAAATTTCATTATTTCCGGCGCATGATCGGTCAAATGAAACCATAAATCAACAATCTCTCTTAATTGTTCGGACGCCTTACGGTTTCTACGACGTATATCATCAATAGAAACACTTAATCGATCGATAATCCACTGATACAATGCTTGGGCAATTTCTTGTTTATTCTTAAAGTGTTTATAAATCCCTGCACTATTTTTAACACCAGAAAGCTCAGCAATTTCGGTTAATGAGGTATTAAAATATCCTTTTTCGGTAAATAATTTTAATGCCGCAACTAAAATATCATTATGCAGCTCTTCTTTATCTTTTTGTAGTTCCTGATCCATGTTGTTTTTTTATCCTAGCTTCGTTAACGCTATTTTTTATTTTTAGTAAGATTATTCAGTCATCGAAGTAAAAGCTGCTTTTAAATAACTTATCATTGACCATAAAGTTAAAATTGCTGCAATATACATCATAACCAAACCGAATAAACTCATTGACACACCTGCGATGTCATCGTGATATAACAAACAGCCTATAGCCAACATCTGCGCTGTCGTTTTCCATTTTCCTATTGATGAAACTTTCACCGTTGCACGCTGACCTAGCTCAGCCATCCACTCACGTAACGATGAAACAGCAATCTCTCGACCAATAATGACCGCTGTAGGCAAGGTCATCCAAACACTAGACTCTGATTCGACTAATAAAACCAAAACAAAGGCGACCATAATCTTGTCTGCGACAGGATCTAAAAAAGCACCAAATTTTGTCTCTACCTGCATTTTTCTGGCTAAATAGCCATCCAACCAATCGGTAACACCAGCAATGAAGAAAATTAAGGTCGTTGCTATATTAGAATATTCCCAAGGCACATAGAAAAAAATGGCTAAAACGGGGATTAACGCAATGCGTAGCAGCGTTAGTAATGTGGGTAAATTTATTGTATCAATCATCTTGATGATGGAATGTATCGTATATTCGTTGTGCTAGTTGCCGGCTAATCCCCTCTACACTACAAAGTGCCTCAACACCCGCGCGAGAAATTCCTTGCATGCCGCCAAACTGCTTTAATAAAATCTGTCGCCTTTTAGGCCCTAGTCCGGCTATTGTTTCTAGCACGGATTCTTTTTTTGCTTTACCTCTGCGTGCTCGATGTCCAGTAATAGCAAAACGATGCGCCTCATCTCGGATATGCTGAATTAATAATAAAGCACTCGCATTAGGCGTAACATCAAGGGGAAGTTCTTGCCCCGGTAAAATCAGATTTTCCATGCCTGCTTTTCTATCAGGCCCTTTTGAAACACCCACTATCATAACACTATTTACCGCTAATTCAGCTAATGCCTTTTCAGCTTGGTGTACCTGTCCTTTACCACCATCAATAAATAAAATATCTGGCGCTTCATGCTCGCCTTTTACTAATCGCTTAAATCGTCTGGAAACGGCTTGATAAATAGCTGCGTAATCATCTCCAGGTGTTATACCTTCAATATTAAAGCGTCTATAGGCAGACTTTACTGGACCTTCACGATCAAAAACTACACAAGAGGCAACTGTATAGTCGCCTTGCGTATGGCTGATATCAAAACACTCCAATCGCTTAGGCACTTCTTGACAACCTAACTCCTCCTGTAAGCTTAAAAAACGCGCATAAATACCCTGTTTATCAGCTAACTTAGTAGTTAAGGCATTTTCCACATTAACACTAGCAATTTGCAGCCATTTAGCCCGGTCGCTGCGCACATTAGGCGAAATATTTACCGCATGCCCCGCATGCTGAGCTAACACTTGCGCCAATAGCTCTATTTCTTCTGGTGTATGGCTGACGATTAATTCATGCGGGACATTTTTATCTAAATAATATTGAGGAATAAAAGCCTGCAAAATATTTTCTGGCGTGTATTCAGCGCTTATTTTAGGAAAAAAGGTCTTATTACCTAAATTTTGCCCATTACGAATAAAAAATATTTGCACACAGGAAATTCCCGCTTTAGTGGCACAAGCGACAATATCCACATCCCCATGTTCACCCGAAACATAATTTTTTTCTAGTATAGTACGTAATTGGCTAATTTGATCTCGTACTTGGGCAGCTTGCTCAAACTCCAAATGCTTAGCTAAAGTATCCATACGCACAATTAGCTTATCAATCAATAAGCTGCCCTTACCCTCTAAAAACAGAGTGGTATTTTTCACATCTTCTGCATATTTTTCTTGGCTAATTAAATCGACACAAGGCGCAGTACAACGCTCGATTTGATATTGTAAACAAGGCCTAGAGCGATTTTTATAGTAAGAATCTTCACACTGTCTGATAGGAAAAATCTTTTGTAATAATTTCAGAGTCTCGCGCACTGCACCAGCACTAGGATAAGGCCCATAATAACTGCCTTTTTTCTTTTTAGCACCGCGATGCGCAGTAATTTGCGGAAAGTCCTGCTCGGTAGACATGTAGATAAAGGGATAAGATCGGTCATCCCTTAAACAAATATTGTAGCGTGGTTTATGCCGCTTAATAAGCTGGCTTTCGAGAAGTAATGCTTCGCCTTCTGTATGCGTTACGGTGATTTCTATGCGCATAATTTTAGCAACCATAACTTGTTGCTTAGGTGATGCCGCACCTTTTCTAAAATAACTAGTAACGCGGTTTTTTAAGTTTTTAGCCTTGCCTATGTAAATGATATCGCCTTTATCATTTAGCATTTTATAAATACCTGGTAAGCGCGTCAGATTTTTTAAAAACTCATCACTATCAAAGGGCTGCTTATCTAATTCCGTAGCCTCTACCACTTCCGTCATTTACAATATCTCATTAATCTTTACAAGCACTCATCCGCAGTCGGTAATCGCGTCAGCAAATCATCCCATTCAATTTGCACATCATCAAAAATAGAAATAGCCGTGCTGCCACTCAATTCAAGGATTTCAGCTTTACCATATTCACCATTTTGTAGACGGTAAATAGTTAATACCCGATCAATGGGGTGAATTAACCAATACTCACGCACACCATACCGCTCATAAAGTTCGCATTTTTTTATTTGATCATGGCTTGCTGTAGAGGGCGATAAAACTTCTAATATCCAATCAGGTGCTCCACGAATACCACGCCGATCTAATTTATGACTATCACAAACAACAAGTACATCTGGCTGAACGACTGTATCAATAGACTCGTCAGCTTCATCTTTCTTGGGTAAACGCACATCAATCGGGGCAATAAACGCGCGACATTTTTTACCAGATAAAGCATTAGCAATTTGCCTAAAAACATCACCTGCAACCTCTTGGTGTTCTAGGTTTGGTGCAGGAGCCATAAAATAAGCCTCGCCATCAATTAATTCATAGTTATTATCTGACCAATGTAAATAATCACCATAACAATGATGTTCTGTATCTTTTAGTGCTAACCCCATCTCATTAACCTCAATTAACGAATTTATAGATAAGTAAATTGTAATCCTTTCTATAAAAAGGAACCATAAAAAAGGGCCTTTCGGCCCTTTCTATGTAGCTTAGTAGAAAACTAAAACTTAACTTTCTTCCTTCCCTACTTCTTTCATACTCAATCTTACGCGGCCTTGACGATCAATTTCTAAGACTTTCACCTTAACAACATCACCTTCTTTCAACTTATCACTGACTTTATCAACATGCTCATCAGTAATCTGTGAGATATGCACTAAGCCATCTTTACCTGGAAGAATAGTAACGAAAGCACCAAAGTCCATTAAGCGAGCCACTTTACCTTCGTAAATTTTACCCACTTCAACGTCAGCAGTGATTTCTTCAATGATTTTTCTAGCGGCTTCGCCCGCTGCTTTATCAACAGAAGCAACATTAACCACACCATCATCAGTTAAATCAACTGTCGCACCGGTTTGCTCAGTAATACCACGAATCGTTGCACCACCTTTACCAATGACTTCACGAATTTTGCTAGGGTCAATTTTAAAAGTGATAATTCTAGGTGCAAAATCAGACATCTCTTCACGAGTTGTTGATAAAGCTTTATTCATTTCACCTAAAATATGCAAACGACCTGCTTTCGCTTGGTCTAAAGCAACATTCATAATTTCTGATGTGATGCCGTCGATTTTGATATCCATTTGCAAGGCAGTAATTCCTTTTGCAGAACCTGCTACCTTGAAATCCATATCGCCTAAATGATCTTCATCACCCACGATATCAGAAAGTACAGCAAACGCATCGCCTTCTTTAATCAAGCCCATTGCGATACCCGCTACTGGCGCTTTAAGAGGGACACCCGCATCCATTAATGCCAAACTCGTACCACAAACTGAAGCCATCGAACTTGAACCATTTGATTCAGTAATCTCTGAAACAACACGAATCGTATATGGAAACTCAGCCATATCGGGCATGACAGCAGCAACACCACGCTTCGCTAAACGACCGTGCCCAATCTCACGACGCTTTGGTGATCCAACAAAACCTGTTTCACCAACGCTGTACGGAGGAAAATTGTAATGCAACATGAATGGCTCTTTATATTCGCCAGCCAATGCATCAATAATCTGTGCATCACGCTCTGTACCTAATGTCGCAACCACTAAAGCTTGCGTTTCACCACGAGTAAACAAAGCAGAACCATGAGTACGTGGTAAAACACCTGTGCGTACAGCAATAGGACGCACAACATCTAAATCACGACCATCAATACGCTTTCTATCACTTAAAATCGCTGAACGAACAACTCGCTTTTCGATCTCTTCAATAATGTCACGTATATCTGATTCAACATATTGCTCATCAGCCGTTAATTTCTCAACAACAGCTGTTCTAATATCGCTTAACGCATCTTGACGCACTAATTTTTCTGCAATTTGATAAGCAGTCGCAATAGATGCTTCTACTTCAGTCGCAACAAGCGCTTCTAATTCTGTATTTGCAACGGGAGCAACCCAGTTATATAGAGGTGTATTAACTTCTGCAGCAAACTCATTGATCGCAGTAATCGCAACTTGCATTTGTTCATGGCCAAATAGCACTGAACCTAGCATGATTTCTTCGCTTAAATTATCTGCTTCAGATTCCACCATTAGCACTGCTTGGTCAGTACCTGCAACGACTAAATCTAATAATGAATCCGCTAAACGCTCTTTATTTGGATTTAAAATGTATTCGCCATCAATATAACCAACGCGAGCAGCACCAATAGGACCATTAAAAGGCAGTCCTGAAACTGCTAAAGCTGCCGATGCACCTAATAGTGCTGGAATTTCTGGATCTACATCAGGGTTCAATGAAACAACAGTGATGATAATTTGAACTTCGTTCGTATAACCTTTTGGAAATAAAGGACGAATCGGTCGATCAACAAGACGACACGTTAACGTTTCCGTTTCCGTAGGACGACCTTCACGTTTAAAAAATCCACCGGGGATTTTTCCTGCCGCATACGCTTTTTCTTGATAGTTCACTGTTAGTGGGAAAAAATCACCTTTACTGGCTTCTTTTTTACCAACAACAGAAACTAAAAGCGATGTACCTTCGACATCAATCATTACTGCACCGCTAGTTTGGCGGGCAATTTCACCTGTTTCAATGCTGACTAATTGTTGACCGTATTGAAATTCTTTTCTGATTGGTTTCAGATTCACTATTATTTTCCTACGTGTTGAAAATTGGATTTAATTAGGTATTCAGTCCATGAATAAGGCAATAAAAAAGCGGTACAAAGTACCGCTTTTTTAACTTATAACTTACTTACGTAAACCTAGACGTGAAATTAGAGACTTATAACGCTCTACTTCAGTTCTTTTCAAATAATCTAATAATTTACGACGCTGATTAACCATTCTCAATAATCCACGACGTGAATGGTTATCTTTTTTATGCGCTGCAAAATGCGGAGTTAAATGAAGGATATGAGCGGTTAACAAAGCAACTTGTACTTCAGATGAACCTGTATCTGTTTCAGTTAAACGATATTCTTCAACAACTGCTTTTTTTTGTTCTGCTGTAAATGGCATTTTATTTTAATCCCTATGATTAATGTAATATTAGAGCTTTCACTCTGGTTAAATATGTTTCCACGATAGGGTGTAGAAACAAGAAATTTTTAATTCATTATAAACAATTTTCTGGGTTGTATTTTAGCATCCATTAACATTTCTCCCAAGCCTAAAAATTGCTCGTCATGATATATTCTACACATTTCTGACTCAGCTATGTCCATGGAACAGGAAATTTGCTGTCCTTGCTGAATTAAATCCGCCTCAAATTGTGCAACATGAACTGCCGGCATAGCCTGCAAAGGCTGGTCAACAGGTATTAATATAGATTGCAATGGCTCACCGGCCTCTATTGCCTGTAATTGCTCAATAGTTCGCGCATCTTCCAATAAGAATTGCCCTGCGGCAGTACGGCGTAACTCTTTTACAGTGCCACCGCATCCTAAGTAATGACCAATATCCTCAGCTAGCGTACGAATATATGTGCCTTTAGAACACTGCACATCCAACGTCAATGTGTCGCCCGTAAAAGCAAGACATTCAATCGCATAAATAGTAATTTTACGTGCCTTACGCTCCACGGTAATGCCTTCACGAGCAAGCTCGTACAATTTTTTACCGTGGTGCTTTAATGCCGAATACATAGGTGGAACTTGCTCAATCTCACCAACAAAGCTAGTTAAACAATCCTCTAATTGCTGATCACTTATTACAGGAACAGGTTTGTTTTCTAAAACTGTACCATCAACATCGCCAGTATCGGTCATCACGCCTAGCTGAATAACCGTTTGGTAACGCTTATCATCAGCCAGCATATAAGCCGACACCTTAGTCCCTTCACCCAAACAAACCGGCAATAAACCTGTTGCTAAAGGATCTAGGCTGCCAGTATGCCCTGCTTTATTGGCATTATAGAGACGCTTGACTTCTTGCATCGCTTTATTCGATGAAATACCCTGCCGCTTATCTAATAAGACAATACCATGTATATCAAGTCCTTTTTTACGCCTAGCCATAACTTAATCTTTATCCTCTTCTGACTCAGGAGTAGCGGGGAATTGAGCCAATAACTCCGATACCCGCATGCCATTTTCAAAAGAAGTATCATAATGAAACTTGATATAAGGCACGCAGCGTAATCGCATACGTTTCCCAACTTCTGAGCGTATATAAGGCGCTGCTTCATTCAAAAGCTTCAGGTTCTCTTTTTGACCCTGCTCATCCGCACCTAAAGCAGTAATAAAGACTTTCGCCGAGCTTAAGTCTTTACTTAACTCAACCTCGTTAACAGTGATAAATCCAATGCGTGGATCTTTCATGCCTTGCTGCAAAATAATAGCCAATTCCTTCTGCATTTGCGATGAAACTCGCGAACTACGTTTAAACTCTCTAGCCATTATATTTCACGCTTCACTTCAATGCGTTCAAAAACCTCAATCTGATCGCCGGCTTTAACATCGTTGTAATTCTTCACACCGATACCACATTCCATACCCATTTTGACTTCGCTGGCCTCATCTTTAAAGCGTCTCAATGACTCTAGTTGCCCTTCATAAATCACCACGTTATCGCGTAAAACACGAATAGGTAGGCTACGTTTAACAAAGCCATCAACGACCATACAACCAGCAATCGCACCAAATTTTGGCGAGCGGAATACATCACGCACTTCAGCCAGACCAACAATTTTCTCTTTAATCTCAGGAGCTAACATGCCGTTAATCGACTTCTTAACTTCATCAATTGCATCATAAATGACACTGTAATAATGCACATCAAGTTCTTTTTCAGCAATCAACTTTCTAGCTGTTGTATCGGCACGCACATTAAAACCAATTAAAATAGCACCTGAAGCCAACGCTAAATTAGCATCCCCTTCATTAATACCACCAACACCACCATAAACAACCTTAACTGAAACCTCTTCATGCGATAAACCAACCAACGATACACGTAAAGCTTCTAAACTACCCTGCACATCAGTTTTAATAATAATATTTAAGTTAGATGTTTCACCAGCCGCCATTTTAGAGAATACTTCATCTAGTTTTGACGCCTGCTGAGCGGCATTACGCATCAACTTGCTTTTATCGAATCTATGCTCAGCAAGATCTCTTGCAGCTTTTTCACTAGTCACGACAATAAAGTCATCACCTGCATTCGGCGTACCAGACAACCCTAATATTTCAACTGGCGTAGAAGGTCCAGCCACTTTGACACTTTCGCCTAATTCATTAAACATTGCCCGAATACGTCCGTATTCATGACCACATAAAATAATTTGACCTTTCTCCAAAGTACCCTTTTGCACCATAACGGTAGCAACGGCACCACGACCTTTATCAAGCCTTGATTCAACCACTAAACCTGATGCCTTACCTTCATTAGGCGCTTTTAACTCAAGAATTTCAGTTTGCAAAATCAATGATTCAATTAAATTATCAACTCCTTCACCTGTTTTAGCGGAAACCTTAATAAACTGTACATCTCCACCCCATTCTTCTGGTACAACATTCAGCGTCGCTAGCTCTTGCATGACTTTGTCAGGATTAGCTTCTGGTTTATCCATTTTATTCATAGCCACAATTATGGGCACATTTGCTGCGCGTGCATGCTCAACGGCTTCTTTTGTTTGCGGCATCACACCATCATCGGCCGCTACCACAACAATAACAACGTCAGTTACATCAGCACCACGTGCACGCATTGCAGTAAATGCAGCATGTCCTGGCGTATCTAAGAAAGTAACCGAACCATGATCGGTAACGACTTGATAAGCACCAATATGCTGCGTAATACCACCCGCCTCACCATGAGCAACGCGGGTTTTACGAATATAATCTAATAATGAAGTTTTACCATGATCCACATGCCCCATAATAGTAACAATAGGCGCTCTAGCAAATTCTTCACGATCATCAGCCTCAGTATGCTCAGCCAGCATCCCTGTTTCATGATCATCTTCACTCGTCATGATTGGATTATGCCCCATCTCTTCCACCAAAATGACCGCAGTTTCCTGGTCTATACTTTGGTTAATAGTTGACATGATACCTAGCTTCATTAAGTGCTTGATCACCTCAGCAGCCTTAACACTCATTTGCAAAGCTAACTCTGCAACAACAATGTTTTCTGGAATTTTAATATCTTTAGCGGCAACTTCAGTAGGCATAGCAAAAGCATGCTTGGCATCAGAAGCAAACTGGTGCTCATTTCTACTACTATTACCACCACGACCACCTTTTTTACGCCCCTTTTTACCATAAGACGTTTTAGCACCACCTGCAGGCTTATCCGCTCTTCTATGCACTGTCGTTGCTGGCTTATCAGCATTTCGCCCACCACCTGGCACTGCGGCTACTCCAGGCTTTCTTCCTGCACCACCGGCTCCAGGTTTTCTTGCTGCACCACCGCCTGCCTTTCTTTCAGCTGCTGCTTTTTTAGCTGCTGCTTGTTTTCTTACTTTTGCTGCATTACGTTCGACTGACTCTTCCAGTCTTTTTGCCTTTTCAGCAGCAAGTCGCTCTTCATCAGAAACTTTATTTTTCTTTTCAAGCTCAGCACGCGCATCATCATCCACTTTTTTCTGAGCAGCTACTTTTGCATCTGCTTCAGCTTTTTCTCGTGCCGATGCTTCTCTATGCAATTCCTCTACAGCTTCTTGCTTTTGCGCATGCTCATCAAGGTCTTTCTTCACACGAGCCAATTCAACTCGCGCCTCTTCAGTCATGGCATCCTCACGCTTAATATAAGTCTTTTCCTTTTTGACTTGAATATTAATCGTTTTAGTATCCTTCCCAGGCGCTGTCCCTTGCTTGAGCGAAGTCACTGTACGGCGCTTTAAAACTACTTTTTTAGTACCCGTCTCACCACCAGCTTCATCCTTACCATGACGCTTACGTAAATGCGCCAATAAAGACATTTTTTCATCTTCAGTGATGGTATCAGCCTCATTATGCGCCGAAATTCCCGCTTCTTTCATTTGCTCTAATAACCGATCTAGAGGTATTCCAACTATGCCAGCTAATTCTTTTACTGTTTTATCACTCATTATTCAACCTCTCCGTTATCAATAGCAAACCAAGGTTCGCGCGCTTTCATAATCAATTTAGCAGCTATTTCCTCATTCATACCTGAGAACTCAAGCAAATCATCGACCGCTTGTTCCGCTAAATCTTCCATCGTTATTATTCCTTTGCTTGCCAATTCATGAGCTAACTCATCAGTCATCCCTTCCATAGCCAAAATATCTTCAGCAGGCTCCGCTGTCTCAATTTTCTCTTCTGACGCGATTGCATTAATCAACAGTATATCTTTCGCCCGTGACCGCAACGTTTCAACCAACTCTTCATCAAAGCCATCAATTTCTAGCATTTCACTACTAGGCACATAAGCAATTTCTTCGACTGAATTAAAGCCAACTTCAACCAATACCGTTGCAATATCTTGATCAACATTTAATTGTTCAACAAATAGCTGCACCAACTTACCTTGTTCTTCCTGTGTATCTTTATTGACTTGATCAGCATCTCGAACATTCAGCTCCCAACCCGTCAATTCAGTTGCTAAACGAACATTCTGACCGCCACGACCAATTGCCTGAGATAAGCTATCGGCAGAAACAGCAACATCCATCGTATGCTTATCTTCATCAACGACTATCGACTCAATTTCTGCTGGAGCCATTGAATTAATGACAAACTGTGCTTCATTCTCATTCCATAATATGACATCAATACGTTCGCCATTTAATTCATTAGAAATTGTCTGAACTCTTGACCCACGCATTCCCACGCAAGCACCGACAGGATCAATACGAAGATCATTACTGCGTACTGCAACTTTAGCTCTTGAACCAGGATCACGCGCTGCACCCAGCACATCAATCATACCTTCTCCAACCTCTGGCACCTCTAATCTAAATAGAGCCAGCACAAACTCAGGAGCGGTTCGACTAACAAATAGCTGCGGCCCACGAACTTCGGTACGCACCTCTTTTAAATAGCCACGAATTCGATCACCCACTCGAACCGTTTCTCTTGGAATCATATGTTCACGCGGTATAAATGCATCGGCATTACCACCTAAATCAATATAAACACTACCTTTTTCGATACGCTTAATAACACCAGTAACCAATTCGCCTACTCTATCCATATAAGCATCAGCAACCTTCTTACGCTCAGCCTCACGCACCTTTTGAATAATAACTTGTTTTGCTGCTTGCGCTGAAATCCGCCCAAACTCGACTGATTCTACTTCATCTTCAACAAAATCACCGACTTCAATATCCGGCTCATCTATTTGCGCAGCCTGCAATGAAATCTGCGTAGTAGGAAACTCAATACCACCTTGAAACTCATCGCTTTCTTCAACAACTTGCCAGCGCCTTAATGTCTCATAAGCACCCGTCACACGGTTAATAGTTACACGAGCTTTAATAGGGAACTCATAACGTGAAACGGTCGCACTTTCCAAGGCAGACTCTATCGCCTGAAAAACCACGTCTTTATCAATATCTTTTTCGTTAGAAAAAACATCGACTATCAATAAAATTTCTTTACTTGCCATAAGACCCCCTTAAATTGAATAGTCTGGCTCAAGACGTGCTTTGGACATCGCCTGGAATGGAACTGCATAAACCTGACCATCCTGTTGAAGATAAACATTACCGTCTTCAACTTTTTCGATCAAACCCGTTATATTTCGCCTGCCTTCTATAGGCTTAAATAAGTTAACTTTAGCCGTATGGCCAATAAACTGCTCGAAATGCTCTACCTTAAAAAGCGGCCTCTCCATGCCTGGCGATGAAACCTCTAAATTATATTCACCTGCAATAGGATCTTCAACATCTAAAACCCCACTTACTTGATGGCTCACAGCAGTGCAGTCTTCCATGCCTACACCTTGCTCTCTATCAATAAAAATACGTAGCATTCCATGCTTAGGATGAGGATTGTATTCAACCCCAACACACTCATACCCTAGGCCTTCCACGACCGGCTCTATTAATTTAAGCAAAATTTCAGGAGCTTGCTTCATCACGCCTCACTTTCTTACACACATAAAAAAAGAGGCTATAGCCTCTTCCATTGAAAACCGAATATATCACTTCTACACTAGAAGCTAGAAACATAAAAGCCCCTAAAAAGGGGCCTTTAAAATATCTGGTAGCGGGGGCAGGATTTGAACCTACGACCTTCGGGTTATGAGCCCGACGAGCTACCAAGCTGCTCCACCCCGCGATTGATTTGATCATTATACTGTTTTATCCACTTCTAGCAAGTTTAATTTAAAAATACTTTGAATGATAAAAAACTTTACATTCAGACTAGAAACAAAAAAGCTCCTAAAAAGGAGCTTTTAAATATCTGGTAGCGGGGGCAGGATTTGAACCTACGACCTTCGGGTTATGAGCCCG
>CBDVDU010000052.1:0-12668 GCA_965372825.1 uncultured Gammaproteobacteria bacterium
TCATCCAGGAAATGTTATTAACCACCACCTCTGAACGTCAGGGACGATTGATTGACCATGATCAATCAGGTTCCATGGAACAGAAAAAGCGCGAGGGGTATTTTTAAGAGCAGGTGAAAGGTACAAGGTCAAAGGTTCAAGTTATGCGATTTGAGGATTTGGATGTTTGGAAGCGGTCTTCGCGCCTTAGTGTTTCTGTTTATAAAGAACTTGCTGACTGCAAGAACTTTGGTTTTAAAGATCAAATTACACGTAGTAGCTTATCTATTCCCAGTAATATTGCTGAAGGGTTTGAACAAAGCACTAATAAAGACAGTAATAAATTTTTTACTATGCCAAAGGCTCTTGCGGTGAATTACGAACTCAAATATATAGGTATTGAGATAGGTTACATAAAAAAGAAACAGGGCTTCAGTGAAAATCTGAAACAGAACAACTATCAAAAATGTTATACGCCCTTATAAAATCAAGAAATTCTTGAACCTTTTACCTTCAACCTAAAATTTTTAAAGGAAATTTTTCCAATGTCTCACCAGTCAGATCTTATTAGTAGCGATATAGACGCTTACTTAGCACAACACGAACGCAAAGAATTATTACGTTTTTTAACCTGTGGTAATGTTGATGACGGCAAAAGTACACTTATTGGACGTTTACTGTACGATTCCAAAATGATTTACGAAGATCAGTTAGCCGCCGTGCAATCTGACAGCGTTAAATCAGGCACTACCGGCGCAGGAAAAATCGATTTAGCATTATTAGTCGATGGTCTACAAGCAGAACGCGAGCAAGGTATTACTATTGACGTGGCTTATCGCTACTTCTCTACCTCAACACGAAAATTCATTATTGCTGACACCCCAGGGCACGAGCAATACACACGTAATATGGCAACCGGTGCATCTACTTGTGACTTAGCAGTGATCTTAATTGATGCCCGTTATGGTGTACAAACACAAACCAAACGCCATAGCTTTATCGCTTCTTTATTAGGCCTTAAACATATTATTGTCGCTATCAATAAAATGGATTTAGCCAATTACAGTGAAGAGACCTACGAAAAAATCAAAGCGGATTATTTAGATTTTATTGGGCATCTTGACGGTTTAAACGATATTCACTTTATCCCCATGTCGGCTTTAGATGGCGATAATGTCGTCAATAAAAGTGAAAACATGCCATGGTACGCAGGTAAAACCATGATGGAAACACTGGAAACAGTGGAAATCGCTAGTGATGAAAACTTTCAGGATCCACGTTTTCCTGTGCAATATGTTAACCGCCCTAACCTAGATTTTCGTGGCTTTTGCGGTACTGTAGCTTCTGGTATTTTCCACAAAGGCGATAAAATCACCGTCTTACCTTCTGGAAAAACCAGCACGATCAAATCCATTGTTACTTTCGATGGCGAGCTAGAAGAAGCCTTTCCTCCGATGGCTATTACTTTAACACTGGATGATGAAATTGATATTAGCCGTGGTGATACGATTGTCAGCAGCGACAATCTACCTAGCGTAGCCGATAAATTTGATGCCAATATCGTCTGGATGGCAGAAAATGCACTGACGCCAGGCAAGCAATATATTTTAAAACTGGCAACACGTAGCGTTTCAGGTTCAATTGCTAATATTCAACACCGCATTGATGTGAATACCCTTGAGCATCACGATGCTAAAAATCTACAGTTAAATGAAATTGGCTCATGTACCGTTTCAGTTAATGCTCCTGTCGTATTTGATGCTTATAATCGCAGTAAAGGTACTGGTTCATTTATTATTATCGACCGCCTAACGAATGTTACGGTTGGTGCTGGCATGATTACAGGCGCTAGTTCAGACCTTGAATTAAGCCATGTATCTGCTGAAGAACGGGCTGCACGATTTGCTCAAACAGCAGTTTCTATTGCTTTAACTGGCGCAAATAAAGAACAAGTCGCTTATCAATTAGAAAGAAAACTATTTGATAATGGCCATGCAACAACGGTATTAACCTCTAATATAGAAGAGGCTATAGCAGTCGTTAAACAGGCGGGGTTGATTTGCATTTGTACAGAAAACTCTGGCTGTGACTTAAGTTTTGATACCGATAAAGTATCACTAAATGAAATTCATTTAGCCTTAAAAGATAAAAATATCATTCACTAATATAGTAGCGACAATACAACTAGGGCATGTGTGCATGCCCTAATTTGTCACACCACGAAGGATCTGATACATGACGCAAAAAATCACGAAAGCAGTTTTCCCTGTTGCTGGCTTAGGCACTCGCTTTTTACCCGCGACTAAAGCCAGCCCTAAAGAAATGCTACCTATCGTTGATAAACCACTGATTCAATACGCAGTGGAGGAAGCGATTGCTGCCGGTATAGATACAATGATTTTTGTTACTGGACGTAATAAACGTGCTATTCCGGATCATTTCGATAAAGCTTATGAACTAGAAAAAGAGCTTGAGGCAAAAGGTAAGCTACGCGTTTTAGAAATGGTTAAGACTATTTTACCAGCTCATGTTTCTTGTATCTTTATCCGCCAATCCGAAGCCTTAGGTTTAGGCCATGCGGTATTATGTGCAAAACCTGTTGTTGGTGATGAACCTTTTGCGGTTATTTTAGCGGATGACTTAGTAGAAGATGGTAAACGTGGCTGCATGGCACAAATGACCCAGCAATTTGCCAAAACACCGCATTCAATTTTGGCTGTGGAACGCGTCGACCCGAATGAAACCGACAAATATGGTATTGTCAAAACTTCTGATACGGACAATGATAAAATCGGTGCAGTCCAATCTATTGTAGAAAAACCAAAACCTGATGTCGCTCCCACTAACCTAGGCGTTATTGGTCGTTATATTTTGACTCCTGCTATTTTTGCCGAAATTGAAAATACAGGGAAAGGCGCTGGTAACGAAATTCAGCTTACCGATGCCATTGCTTCTTTATTAGCAAAAGAAAAAGTCCTTGCTTATGAGTTTGAAGGAAAGCGTTATGACTGCGGTTCTAAATTAGGTTTTTTAATTGCCACAGTGGAACAAGCCTTATTGCATGAAGAGTTAAAAGATGATTTTTTAGATTATCTGAAGAAATTAGCTAAAACATATAAAGAATAGTTTACGTAAATACACTCTGTTCCATACCTCCTATTTTGGAGCAGAGCCTGCCTCCTCCCTTATTTATAATCTCCAATGGATACAATCAGCATTCGTGGTGCAAGAACGCATAATTTAAAAAATATCGATCTTGATTTACCCAGAGACTCATTAATCGTGATCACGGGTCTATCTGGCTCGGGAAAATCATCGCTTGCGTTTGATACCATTTATGCCGAAGGCCAGCGTCGCTATGTAGAATCTTTATCTGCCTACGCGCGTCAGTTTTTATCTATTATGGAAAAGCCCGATGTCGATCATATTGAAGGCCTATCCCCAGCGATCTCCATTGAACAAAAATCCACCTCACATAACCCTCGCTCTACCGTCGGCACAATTACCGAAATATATGATTATTTAAGACTACTTTATGCTCGCGCAGGTACACCTTGCTGTCCAACTCACGGCCTATCCTTAGAGGCGCAAACTATTAGCCAAATGGTTGATCACGTTTTAGAGCAAGAACAGGATGAGCGCTGGATGCTGTTAGCGCCTGTAGTCAATGAGCGCAAAGGCGAACATATTCAGTTATTAGAAGATCTACAAGCGCAAGGCTTTATACGCGTGCGTATTGACGACATAGTTTATGAACTCGATGAACTGCCCGAAATAGATGGCAAGAAAAAACATACTATCGAAGTCATTATTGATCGTTTCAAAATCCGCCCCGATATGAGTCTGCGTTTAGCAGAATCTTTTGAAACAGCTCTGAGAATTGCCGGTGGAATAGCCACGGCAGCGAATATGGATGACCCGAAAAAACAGTTAGTGTTCTCAGAAAAATATGCCTGCTCAGAATGCGGTTATAGCATTACCGAATTAGAGCCGCGTATTTTTTCCTTTAACAACCCAAAAGGTGCTTGTAGTGCTTGTGATGGTTTAGGTGTTAAACAACACTTTGACCCTGAGCTAGTAGTGCATAATAAAGAGATAAGCTTAGCGGCAGGCGCAGTCAGAGGCTGGGACAGGCGCAATGCTTATTACTATCAACTTATTTGTTCTCTGGCGGAGCACTATGACTTTGACCCCGAGACACCCTTTAATAAACTAAGTGATGATATACAACATATTATTTTATATGGCAGTGGCCGCAAAGCAATAGATTTTAACTTTATCACTGCTAATGGAAAAAAACGCAAAAAGCGCCATAGTTTCGAGGGCATTATTGCCAATATGGAACGTCGCTATCAAGAAACTGAATCGCAAGTCGTACGCGATGAACTGGCTAAATATCAAACTAATAAATCTTGTTCTAGCTGCCACGGCTCCCGTTTAAATACTGCTGCACGTAATGTCTTTATAGCCTCAAAACCGATTTATGACATTACTAATCTCCCTATTCGACAAGCTCTACAATTTTTTCAAACGCTGGATTTACCAGGTCAACGCGGCCAAATAGCAGAAAAAATTAACACGGAAATTCAACAAAGATTAGAGTTTTTAGTCAATGTCGGACTCGACTACCTTAGTTTAGATCGTAGTGCAGACACCTTATCTGGCGGAGAAGCACAGCGTATTCGCCTTGCCAGTCAAATTGGCGCTGGGCTAGTCGGTGTTATGTACGTCTTAGACGAGCCATCCATAGGCTTACACCAGCGCGATAATGATCGTTTACTAAAAACTTTATTCAGATTGCGTGATTTAGGCAATACCGTCATTGTTGTCGAACATGATGAAGATGCTATTCGCGCTGCACAATATGTGGTTGATATAGGACCCGGAGCAGGTGTTCATGGTGGGCAAATTATCGCCCAAGGTACACCTGATGAGGTGATTAATAATGAAAACTCAATCACAGGGCAATATTTATCAGGTAAGCTGGAAATCAGCATACCCAAGCAAATTACACCACGAAATGAAAAGCATCTGCTCACAGTTCGTAATGCACAGGGTAATAATTTAAAAAACATTGATGTCAGCTTTCCAGTTGGCTTATTAACGTGCGTCACTGGCGTCTCAGGCTCTGGTAAATCGACATTAATCAATGATACTTTATACCGCTATGCTGCCCGAGCAATTAACCGTGCAACCACATTGCCAGCACCTTGTGATGATGTCGAGGGTTTGGAGCAATTTGATAAAATTGTCGATATAGATCAAAGTCCAATTGGCCGCACTCCGCGCTCGAATCCGGCCACTTATACCGGTTTATTCACCCCAATACGTGAATTATTTGCAGCCACTCCAGAATCGCGCTCTCGCGGCTACACACCAGGCCGCTTTAGCTTTAATGTCAAAGGGGGGCGCTGTGAGTCTTGTAAAGGCGATGGAGTGGTTAAAGTAGAGATGCACTTTCTACCTGATGTCTTTGTGCATTGCGATACCTGTTCTGGCAAACGCTATAATCGTGAAACGTTGGAAATCCGCTATAAAGGTAAAACAATTAACGAAGTGTTAAATATGACCGTTGAAGAAGCCTATACCTTCTTTAGTCCTGTACCTACTTTAGCGCGCAAACTAAAAACCTTATTAGATGTCGGTTTGAGCTATATTAACTTAGGGCAAAATGCGACCACCTTATCGGGCGGAGAAGCGCAACGAGTTAAATTAGCTAAAGAATTATCTAAACGCGATACCGGAAAAACACTTTATATACTCGATGAACCAACAACAGGTTTACATTTTCATGATATTCAGCAATTACTTAATGTGCTGCATACTTTGCGTGACCATGGAAATACGATCATCGTTATTGAGCATAATCTTGATGTGATTAAAACGGCAGACTGGGTAATTGATATAGGCCCAGAAGGTGGAAATGGTGGAGGGATGGTCGTTGCCGAAGGATCGCCCGAACAAGTATCGCATATCGAATCCTCCTATACAGGCCATTACTTAAAACGCTTTTTTACTCCCGCCAAAAAAACTCAATTGACGAATTAAGTAATCACCGGCATGATAGGTTCTTGCTTAATCTGAGTGCTTCTAAATAACGCATCAATATACGATTAAAGGGAAGATAATGCAGTCATTCATCCAATCAGTGATTAACAAATATGAAGTAAGCCCAGTTCGTTTGCTTGACATTCTGCGTGAGGTACAAGCCGAGTTTCAGCATATTTCACCGGAAGCGATTGAACTAATCGCTTCCGGTCTGAATATTCCGCGCACTCAAATTATTAGCGTTGTAGAGTTTTATAATTTTCTCCACTTATCACCTCGTGGAAAATACGATATTTTAATCAGCGACTCAATTACCGATCATATGCTCGGTAAGCAAAATTTAATGAACTATTTTGCCAGCCAATTAAATGTAACTATTGGTAAAGTTCGTGCTGATGGATTGGTCAACTTAGATAGTACCTCTTGTACGGGCATGTGCGATCAAGGTCCTGCGGGACTAGTAAATGGCTACGCATTAACACGCCTAGACCGGCCACGAATCGATGTCATTGCACAACTGATAGAACAGGAAACACCTATCGAACAATGGCCAGCAGAATTTTTCGCTGTTGACGATAATATTTACAAAGCGGGGTTATTATTACAGTCTCCGATTGAACAAGGTGAGGCCTTAAAAGCACGTTATCAAAGAGGCTTAACAGAAACACTCTCAGAAATTGATATTTCAGGCTTACGCGGACGCGGTGGAGCCGGCTTTAAAACGGCGATGAAATGGCGCTTTTGCTCCGAAGAATCAGAAACCGAACGCTATGTTGTTTGCAATGCAGACGAAGGCGAACCGGGCACTTTTAAAGACCGCGTATTGTTAAATTCTTATGCCCATCAAGTGTTTGAAGGCATGACCGTCTGCGCTAGCATTATCGGCTCAGAACAAGGATTTCTCTACCTACGCGGTGAATATCTGCACCTCTACGAAAAACTACAAAAAATACTCGTTGAACGTCGTGAAGCCAATTTATTAGGCGCTAATATTTTGGGTCAAGACTTAAACTTCGATATTGAAATTCGTTTAGGTTTAGGCGCTTATATTTGCGGTGAAGAATCTGCCTTAATTGAATCTTTAGAAGGTAAACGCGGCATTCCTAGAAACCGTCCTCCCTACCCTGTTTCTCAAGGATATTTAAATAAACCTACGGTAGTGAATAACGTAGAAACCTTTATGGCAGCGGCTAAAATAACCGTTGCAGGCGGACAATGGTTTGCTGATGTCGGCACTAAACAATCTGACGGTACAAAAATCCTCAGCATTAGCGGTGACTGTGCTAAGCCTGGTATTTATGAATACCCTTTTGGCACCAGCATAGCCCAAGTATTACATGATTGCGGCGCAGACGATGTATTCGGCATTCAAGTCGGTGGTCCTTCTGGAACCTTTATCAGCACACAAGAATTAGATCGCGTATTAGCCTTTGAAGACTTAGCAACCGGTGGCTCGTTTATTATTTTTGATCAATCACGTAATATTCTCGATATGGTTCAAAATTTCACGCATTTCTTTGCTCATGAAAGCTGTGGATTTTGTACGCCCTGCCGTGTTGGCACCGCTTTATTGAAAAAACAACTGGATAAAATTGTTGATGGTCATGGCTCAGCTGGCGATGTAGCTGCTTTAGAAGAGCTATGCCAATTAGTCAATAACAACAGCCATTGCGGTTTAGGGCAAACAGCTGCAAACCCCATTTTATCGACTTTACAACGTTACCCAGAATTATACGAAAAGAAACTCAAGCAAATCAGTTATGAACCGGGCTTTGATTTAGATGCATCACTGGCAACGGCAAGACGCTTAGCCAATCGTGACGATGCCGGCGCACATTTAGCACAAGTGGAAGAGGATTAATCATGAGCAAAACAATCACCATTGATGGCCAGGAAATCCCATTCCAAGATGGTCAAACAATTATGGATGCGGCGATAGAAGCTAATGTTTATATCCCGCATTTATGCCACAACCCAGACTACACACCACATGGCAGCTGTAAATTATGTACCGTAAAGGTCAACGGCCGAAATTGCTCGGCTTGCACCTTTCCTGCATCAGAAGGACAGGACATCATAAACAAAAGCAATGACTTAGAGAAAGACCGAAAAAGAATCACGCAGATGTTATTTGTCGAAGGCAATCATTTCTGTCCTTCTTGTGAAAAAACCGGCAACTGCCAACTTCAAGCAGTCGCCTATTATTTGGATATGCACGACAATCATTTCCCGCATTTTTTTGCCAAACGCGAAATGGACGCTTCACATCCAGATATTTTAATCGACCATGACCGCTGTATTTTTTGTAACTTATGCGTGCGCGCCAGTCGGGAAAAAGATGGCAAAGACGTGTTTGCTATCAGTGGTCGAGGTATTAATAAACGTCTGATCGTCAACTCTAAAAGCGGCCAACTAAAAGACAGTGATATTGAGCTTAATGATTGCGCTGCTCATATCTGCCCAACGGGTGCTATTTTAATTAAACGCACCGGCTATCAAGTACCTATAGGACAACGTATTTACGATCATCAAAAAATTGATGAAGTCGCTTTAGCTAAGGAGCACAAATAGCATGGCCAAAAAATTTAAAGTTGCCACAACCTCATTAGCGGGTTGTTTTGGTTGTCATATGTCTTTTTTAGATATTGATGAACGCATGCTGGAATTAGCACAACATATTGAGTTTGACCGCTCGCCATTAACTGATATAGAACACTGCGGCCCTTGTGATATAGGTTTAATTGAAGGTGGTGTGTGTAATTCGGAAAATGTTCATACCCTACGTGAGTTTCGTAAGAACTGTAAAATTCTAGTCGCAGTCGGTGCTTGTGCGATTAATGGCGGCTTACCAGCCATGCGCAACCACTTTGACGTTGAAGACTGCCTCAATGAATCCTATATAAATGGTCTAGGAGTGGAAAATGCGCAAATCCCTAGCGACCCTGAATTACCTTTACTGCTAGATAAAGTACACCCAATCCATGAGATTGTGAAGGTTGATTATTATTTACCTGGATGCCCACCTTCAGGGGATGTTTTCTGGGCTTTTTTAAGTGATGTGATTGCTGGACGCGAGCCAAGCTTACCGTATGAATTAGTGCATTTTGATTAGGGATGGTAGGGCGGACTTTAATCCGCTAAGGAATTAAAATTCAATAACATCCGAAAGCACTGCCAGTCCTCGAAGGACTGGCAGTGCTTCATAATCTAAAGTTTCGGGTTTTATTTAATGTGCATTCCTAAGAGATAATATTACGCAAGATAGGCGGACTAAAGTCCGCCCTACAGAAAGGTTAAACAGCAATACCTACTTGCAGTGATTCAAACCAATCTAAAAAGCGCTTCACATCATCACCTCTAAAAATTCGTCCATGTTGAGGCGCCATAATATCAATATCCAGCTTACGGACACGGTCAATCCAGTCGCGTTTTGCTTGATTAGAAGGCATCCAGCGTTGATGAAAAAAGCGCATTTTTTCTACATGGGCATTAAAATCATCGACAAAAATGGGTGATCCATCTTCTTCTAATGCTGCTCCCACATCACCTGACATTAATATTTTCGCTTTCGGATCATAGATATGAAAATTAGCCGAAGAATGTAAATAATGAGCAGGAATTATTTTAAGCTCTGCATCATCCAACTGAATAACGCCACCATTATCAGGAATACCGACATATTCAATGGTTTCACAACCAAAATGACGCAAAAAACCTTCCCATAATGCGGGCGCATGCAATTTAGCATGAGGCAAAGCCTGATCCCAAAGTCCTAAAGATGAAATAATATCTGGATCTTGATGTGAGGCAAATAAATCGGTAATCTCTTCCACTGGCGCATGGTGAAGTACCGCGGCTAACATCGGTGCGAATAACTCTACACCGCCTGGGTCAAGTATTAAGCAACGACTTGCCGTTCTAATAATATATT
This sequence comes from uncultured Gammaproteobacteria bacterium, assembly GCA_965372825.1. Taxonomy (GTDB): domain Bacteria; phylum Pseudomonadota; class Gammaproteobacteria; order Methylococcales; family Methylomonadaceae; genus Methyloprofundus. The sequence continues at coordinate 9,959 of CBDVDU010000052.1, forward strand.
GATTGGTATCAATGATATTACTGCGTTTGTTCTCATCCCGTCCATACATAATCCATTGGTACGATCCATCGTAAATTTTAGTCATTTTCATAGTAAATAATGCCTCTTTTAGCAACTATTCTGCAATATTAAGAATTGATAGTGCACTGCGACAACGCTGCACATTATCATGAATAACTTGTGCCGCATTATCAACACTTTCTGCCACGGCTTGTAAACTTTGTAGATACTCTCCAGCTTGCGAAGCTTCAATCCTTGAATTAGCCGCAATAACGCGTGCAGCTCTAGCAGGGTGCATTACTCCTTCGAGTTGATCTAAAAGCTGATTAACGTGAATTCTAAATTGAGCGCGACAAGTCTGCATGCGCTGTTGAGCTAATTCCACTGATTTATCTAAAGACCTTTCATAAGGTGCACCTTCAGCCAATACCGCTACTTTTTCAAAAGAACGACATGCATCAGTCATGCGATGTTCATCAACAGTCATTTGATAGAGCAATAAGGCATGTTCGTTAATATCATTCACTAATTCAATCGTTTCTTTAGCGAGCTCATTAATAAAATCAGTAATGGGCTGGAAACCTTTTGCCTTTTCACCCGCTCTAAAAGCAATGGCTTTAGCATTAGCTGCAGCTAATGAGATTTCTTTTGCCACATCCATAACGGCACTTAACTCAGCTGCAATAGAAGCAACTGCTACAAATTTAGATTTTGCATGATTCGGTTTATTCATTGATTAATCCAGCATGTTTGCCTATAGAAAACCATCGTTTTACTTTTACGCTGTCCACTCGTAAACAGCTTTAACACGATTACCATTACCACTGTATTCAACTTCCTTACATAAGTTAAGTAAGAGACTTATTCCACGCCCAAAGCTTTGCTCATTATGCTCTAAGTCTGATGATACCTTTGAAAAATCAAAACCTTGCCCGGAATCTTGCATTTTAATGATTAATTTTCCACCAGCATCAGTAGGCTGATGATTAAAACTCATCTTTATATAACCGTCACTTAATTGCGCCAGCCTCTCTTCGCGAGCGCTATAGTATTGCATAAAGCCTTCAGAGCTTTGTTTTATTTTGGAGTCCAATCCTAATAAGCCGTGTTCTAACGCATTAGCAAATAATTCAGTGACAATTAGAAAAATAGCCTCACGGTGTTCAATAAAGCCTTGAATTTCCATAATCGAATTAATGACCATAGGAACTGGGTTAATATGTCGCAAGGTAGAGCTCTGAAATTCCATAGAGTTCTTCCAAGAAAGCGCCACTAATTTTTTATGAACTTTCTTAGCAGTGGCTTGCATCCATTGAGCATCTGAAATATTACAGTCTAACTCAACAAAAGTAATATCATCTTGCTGCTCCCTATCTTTAGTATGTGTATCTAATGCGCTTAAAACTGCCTCATAGCCATAAGCATTATTTTCAATACTATGAATAACACCCGGTGCATCAAATTGCTCGCCTAAGGTATTTTCTGCCTCAATAACACCGTCAGTGAATAAATATAAAAAATTTTCTTTGCTAATGGGTAGGGTTTGCATGTCTGGCTCGAAGCTATCAATAATACCTAAAGGTAAATTCTTTGAAACGATAACCTGCAATTGTTTGCTCGTACGATTAAATAAATAATGATCCGGTAAACCACAAGTTATAAGGCTTATTGAGCCTGTATCAGGGAAAAAAGCGACAATCGTGGCCGCTAAAAACATATTAACCGGCAATAACTTGTGCATTTTACGATTAATTTCAATAATAATTTCGCTAATGCCAAAGCCTTTTTCTGCCATACCTTGAAAAATTTCTGCCGCAGGCCCTGCGCCAACAGAAGCAGCTAGTCCATGCCCTGTAAAATCTCCTAATAAAGCATAGAGTTGATTACCTGGCGTTTTAGCTACCAAAAATATATCACCATTAAACAGAGCCATAGGTGACAATCGATATTTCACTTCTGGGGTGTCATAAAACCCGGCATGCACAATGTTTTTATACAATGTCGCAGCAATTTCTTGCTCTTGGACTGCTTGGTGCTGATATTCTAAAAGCTGCTGTTTTTGACTGTATTGCTGCTGGTAAAGCTGTTGAACACGCAACAAAGAATTTATTTTTGCTTTTAATACCAAGGAATTAAAGGGCTTAAAAACAAAATCATCGGCACCAACCTCTATACAACGTTGTAAATGCTCATCATTATCGGCACCAGTAATAAAAACAATAGGCACATACTTACTACCTAAAACTTGCTGTATTTCAGTTGCCGCATCAATACCATCCATTTTGGGCATAAAAATGTCTAAAACGACTAAATCAGGCGCTTCATTTTTAAAAATATGAACTGCCTCTTCACCATTTTCAGCTAAAAAAACTTCATGCCCTGCCTGCTCACAAATTTGAGTCAACATTAAGCGCTGCACTCTATCATCATCTGCAACTAAAATTTTTGATTTTTTATGTTGCGCTTCTATATTAACTATCATTAGATTTCACCATTTTTGATTTACAGTACCGTAAATAACTTATCAAAGTTGGCAATGGTTAATATTTTTTTAACGTCAGGTCGAGCATTGATGATTTTTATCGCACTTTGTTGATTTCCCACTTTATCACGCAAGACTAAAAGCATGCCTAAAGCTGAACTATCCACATACTCTGTTCTTCCTAAGTCAATACTAATCGAGCTAACCCCCTTTGCTGCTTGTTCTGAT
>CBDVDU010000053.1:0-12212 GCA_965372825.1 uncultured Gammaproteobacteria bacterium
GCAGTAATGCTTCTGGATGCTGCTCTAAATAGTCTGTTAATAAACGCAAAGATTTTGCCGATCGCCGAATTTCATCCAAAGTACGATTGAGATTTTGCTGCAATGGCGCATCCTCATGCAATAAGCCATCAGCGTTCTTAGCACTATTTTTAATACTCAATAAGGTTTGATTCGCATTCGCTAATGACTCTCTTACTTCAAGCAGAAGAGGATCAACTGCGCCTTCTAGCTTGCGCATAAGTTGACTACTACGTTGCAGCGTTTCCTCCGCATTGAGTGCAATTGCTTTAGCGTGTGGTTTAACTAACTTGAGTATCTCTTGTAGCTCTGCTAATGAGGATGATAAATTTCTAATCGCCTGCTTAGTCTCTTCAGAGCCGGTTATTTGCTTAATATTTTTAACGGTTATTAATAACTCTGAAAACAACTCCTGAAAAGGAATAGTCTGAATATCTCGCATGATGTCAGCAATGCTTTTTTGCACTTGCACACTACTCGAAACAATCGCAGGCAATTCTGCATAATCTTGATTTAAACCCATTAAAATCATAGGTGTACCTGGTTGTAGTAAGGATTGCACATATAATTGCCCAGTCACTAAACTGGTATATTGCAACTGCATACGCAAACCATTTTTGATCAGCTGCTCCATCAACATTTTCTTATTACCTGGTTCTTTTAGCTGTAAAAGCTGCTGGCACTTTGCATGATCTATTTCAATAAAAACAGGGGTTAATATTTGCTTAGTTTCTGGGTGGATCTGCACTTGAATATCAGTCACTTTACCGATAGGAACGCCCTGCATTTTCACCAAAGCACCTACATTTAAGCCGTTGACTGATTCATTAAAATAAATCACAAACTCCGATTTCTCAGTAAACCATTTACCACTGGTAAACACGGTAATCCCTAAAACCGCAATAAACACCGCCCCTAGTACAAAAATTCCAATAATGGTTGGATTGGCTTGTTTACTCATTGATTCCTCGACTTAAAAATTGTTGGACAGTAGGATTGGGACAGTTTTTCAATAGGTCATTAGGTGCGCCTTGAGCAATTAAGGTTTTACTCATACCATCAAGAAAGATAGCATCGGTACCAATCGCAAATAAGCTAGGCAAATCATGCGTAACTACAACAATAGTTGTCCCCAAACTAGCCTGTATACTTAAAATTAAATCATCTAATAATTTAGCACTGACTGGATCTAAACCAGCAGAAGGCTCGTCAAAAAATAAAATTTCAGGATCCAAAGCCAAAGCCCGCGCTAGCCCTGCCCTTTTTTTCATTCCGCCACTAATTTCTGAGGGATAATATTCCTCAAAGCCCACCAAGCCCACTAAGGCTAATTTAAAATAAGCCAATCCCTGAATTTCATGATCACTTAAATCGGTATATTCTTTTAAGGGCAAAGCAATATTTTCAGCTAAGGTTAAAGAGCTCCATAATGCACCGCTCTGATACATAACACCATTGCTACGCATAATTTTCTTGCGCTCTACCTCAGAAATAGCCCATAAATTTGCATCCTGATAATAAATCTCACCTTTAGCTGGCTTTTTCAAACCCAAAAGATGCCGAAGCAAAGTACTTTTGCCACAGCCATTACCCCCCATCACAATAAAAATATCGCCTTTGTGGATTTTAAAGTTAAGCTGCTGCTGGATTACAAAATCATCATAAGCCATAGTCAAATCGTTTACCGCTATATGCACTTCCTTCATATTAAAAACCTATGATTTGATAAACCACAGTCAATATTGCATCAGCCACGACAATACTAACAATACCCGCTACTACCGCTGCGGTAGCGGCATCACCAACAGAAGATGAACTTCGTCCACACTGCATACCACTTAAACAACCCGATAAAGCGACTAACACACCAAAAACACTGCTTTTAATCAGGCCCGTTAAGAAATCGTTTAAATCTAAGGCGGATTTAGTTTGTATTAAATATTCAACTACAGTGAGGTCAAGCAAACTCACGCTAACCATTAGCCCGCCTAAAATACCCATAAGATCAGCATACAAGCATAAGAGTGGCAACATAATAATCAGCGCTAACATACGCGGTAAGACCAGAAAATCTATTGGCGAAATCCCTAAAGTTTCCAGCGCATCAATTTCCTCATTGACCTGCATAGAACCGAGTTGTGACGCAAAAGCAGCGCCAGTCCTACCCGCCATAATAATCGCCGTCATCATCGCGCCCATTTCCCTCGCCATACCTAAACCGACTAAGTTGGCGACATAAATTTGCGCGCCAAAAATCTTTAATTGCATAGCGCCGACAAAAGCTAAAATCAAGCCCACCAATAAACTAATCAAAGTAACAATCGCTAAAGCGCCTGGACCGCATTCCTGCATAATCAGCCACAAATCTCGCTGCCGAAAGCACGCTTTACCACGCAATAAGCGCAAAGCACTTAAACAAACATCGCCGACAAAAGAGAGCACCTTTTGCGATTCGCTATAAAAAAGCAGAGTTGCTAAACCTAAGCGAGCAACAAATGAACTCTCTTGTTGCACCTTATTACCACTTTCGCGCACAGGAAACGCAGACGCTTGTTTCAATAAACCTTGTGCCGCCGCAGGTAACGCAGTCATATTTAAAGCGATAGCCTGCTTATGACAATATTTCTCAAGCTCAAATAAAAATAAAACCAAGCGACTATCCCAGCGCCCTAACTGTTCACTATTTAAATTGAGCTGAGAACAACCTTGCTTCTGCAATTGCTGTTTTACACCTTCAATATCGGGCACAACATTGCCAATCAGCCAATCGCCTTGTAACGCAGCTTCAGCAATATTTTGCTCGTCCACCAATAACTTAAACTGACATTTTTTCAAGGCTAATCCTACTAATAAGCAACAGACACTGGAGAGCGCCATTCATGTATTTTTTAAATTACCATATCATAGCCAAACACATACAAATAAAAACGATATCTACGGTATAATCAAACGCATTTTAACCCTATAACACCTCAGAGCTTTATGGATTATTTATTAGCTAATACCCCTTTAGAATCGCTAGAAACTGAATGTCTTATTATCGCTGTATACGAAAACAAGCAACTCAGCAGCGAAGCCAATCATTTAGATAAACTGACTAATGGCTTAATCACGAGCGTTGTAGAACGTGGCGATATTAAAGGTAAAGTCGCGGATACTTTATTAATCAATTATTTACCTCATGCCAACATTAAACGTGTCTTGTTGGTTGGCTTAGGCAAAGCAGATAAATTAACAGCGAAAGATTACCGTAAAGCCCTAACGGCCACTGCAAATACATTAAAAGCCACGCAAATCACTAGCGCTGTCTGTTGTTTAGCTGAAAATGATGTACAAGATCAAAACAGCACATGGAAAGCGCGCCAAATCATTGAAGCCGTTGATGCTGTTTTCTACCAGTTCAATGAATGCAAAAGTAAACCGGCTGATAAGTATGCGTTAACGCAATTTAGCTTACATGCTCTCACTGAAACATCTGAAATTCAAATCGGTATAGCACAAGGTCAAGCCATTGCTCAAGGTGTTGCCTTAGCAAAACATGTGTCTGATTTACCAGGCAACTACTGCACACCCACTTACCTTGCTGAACAAGCCGTCGCTATCGCAAAGAAACATGAAAAACTAAACGCGCATATTTTAGAAGAAGCAGATATGCAAGAACTGGGTATGGGTTCATTCCTATCGGTTAGCCGCGGTAGCCGTCAGCCCGCCAAACTCATTACCTTAGAATACAAAGGCGCTGAAAAAGACGTTAAACCGATTGTTTTTGTCGGTAAAGGCTTAACTTTTGATGCCGGTGGTATTTCATTAAAACCAGGCTCAGGCATGGATGAAATGAAATACGATATGTGTGGTAGTGCCGCTGTTTTAGGTGCATTACAAGCCGCTGCAGAATTACAGTTACCGTTAAATATTGTCGGTATTATTCCTTCCTCAGAAAACATGCCGGATGGCGATGCTAATAAGCCAGGTGACATTGTTACTAGCATGGCGGGATTGACCATCGAAATCCTAAATACTGATGCGGAAGGTCGCTTGCTCCTTTGTGATGCCCTGACTTATGCAAAAAAATATAACCCAGATGTTGTGATTGATATGGCAACCTTAACTGGCGCTTGTTTAGTCGCTTTAGGTCGTGTACCTAGTGGTTTACTCGGTAACGATGACAAGCTATGTAATGATTTATTTAATGCCAGTGAATCTTCACTTGATAGCGTATGGCGTTTACCACTTTGGGATGAATACCAAGATCAATTGAAGTCTAATTTTGCGGATATAGCCAATATTGGTGGCCGTGATGCTGGTACGATTACAGCTGCTTGTTTTCTATCGCGCTTTACTGAAGACTATCAGTGGGCTCATTTGGATATCGCTGGTACGGCTTGGAAATCGGGTGATGCCAAAGGCGCAACAGGTCGTCCCGTACCGTTATTAGTGCAATATTTATTAAACCGTGTAAATGCTGCCTAAGGTCAACTTCTACGTTTTGTCGTCCCAGTCCGAACAGGGGCGACAACTGTTTGCTTGTAAATTAGCCGAGAAAGCGTTTCGTCTCGGTTTTAAAGCCTATATCCTGACTGATACACGACAACAAGCACAGCAATTAGACATCTTACTCTGGACTTTTCGTGCTAACAGTTTTGTGCCCCACGAAATTTATCAGAGTGACTTACCCAACCTTGCGAATGCCGTTATAATTGGCACTCAGCAAGCGCCTGAAGCTTGGCAACATACACTGATTAATTTATCGACTTATTGCCCGGAACAGATCCATCAATCAGAACAGATTTTTGAGCTGTTAGATAATGATGAAACACACAAACAAGCCGGCCGCAAACGTTATCGTTTGTACCAGCAACAAGGCATAACACCGAATACTCATAAAATGTAACGTAAATGTCGTAGGTTGGATTAGCTTATCTAGCGAAGCGTAGATAACGTTATCCGACACTGTTTATCAAATAGGCTATTGTCGGATAACGTTTTTATTGCTGCGCACTAAAAATCTAATCCAACCTACATAACCCCTTACAACCCTATTTAAAAGTCGCACTCATGGATAAAACATACACCCCCACCGACATCGAACAACGCTGGTATAACACTTGGGAAGAGAAAGGTTATTTCTCTGCTAAACAAGAAGGTGAATCTTTTTGCATTATGATTCCACCGCCAAATGTCACGGGTAGTTTACACATGGGGCATGCTTTCCAAGATACGATTATGGATGCGCTTACTCGTTATCACCGCATGAAGGGTAAGAGCACCTTATGGCAACCCGGTACTGATCATGCTGGGATTGCCACACAAATGGTGGTTGAGCGTTTGATTAATAAAGAAGGCAAAACGCGCCATGACTATGGCCGCGAAGAATTTATTAAGCGTATTTGGGAATGGAAAGAAGAATCCGGCGGTACGATTACCAAACAATTACGCCGCATGGGTGCGTCTTTGGATTGGGAGCGCGAACGTTTTACTATGGATGATGGGTTGTCCGAAGCAGTTAAAGAAGTGTTTGTTACTCTACATGAAGAAGGTTTGATTTATCGAGGTAAACGCTTAGTTAACTGGGATCCTGTTTTACACACAGCGGTTTCAGATTTAGAAGTGCTATCCGAAGAAGAAAACGGATTTATGTGGCATATGCGTTATCCATTAGCCAATGGCGAAGGTCATTTGGTTGTTGCTACGACACGCCCGGAAACCATGCTCGGTGATGCTGCCGTTGCGATTCACCCTTCTGATGAACGCTATCAACACTTACTCGGTCAATTTATTAAATTGCCATTATCCGACCGCTTAATTCCGATTATTGCTGATGAATATGTGGATCCAGAATTCGGTACCGGTTGTGTAAAAATCACCCCAGCACATGACTTTAACGATTACGAGGTTTGGTCACGGCATAAAGAAATTAGTGCCATTCAAGATCAAGCGCACGGTGGTTTAATTAATCTGTTTACCGTGGATGCTGCTATTCGCGCTAATGAACCTGAAGAAGGTGAGTTAATTCCTGCGGCTTATATTGGTTTAGATCGTGTTGCAGCGCGTAAACAAATTGTTGCTGATCTTGATGCTTTAGGTTTACTGGATAAAGTTGAAGACCATAAACTCATGGTTCCACGCGGCGATCGTTCTGGCAGTATTATTGAGCCTCTATTAACAGACCAGTGGTACGTTAAAGTTGCGCCTTTGGCTGAACCTGCAATTGAAGCCGTGAAAAGCGGTGAAATTCAATTTGTACCCGATAACTGGAAAAACACCTATTACGACTGGATGAATAATATCCAAGACTGGTGTATTTCACGTCAAATTTGGTGGGGCCACCGAATTCCAGCTTGGTATGATGAGCAAGATAATATTTATGTCGGTCGCTCAGAAGCTGAAGTGCGCGAAAAACATAATCTAGCGGCTGATTATCCATTACGCCAAGATGAAGATGTTTTAGATACCTGGTTCTCCTCTGCCTTATGGCCCTTTTCCACTTTAGGCTGGCCGGAAAAAACACCTGAATTAGCCCAACATTACCCAACCAGCGTTTTAGTCACTGGTTTTGATATTATTTTCTTTTGGGTTGCCCGCATGATTATGATGGGGCAAAAATTCATGGGCGAAGTACCGTTCAAAAAGATTTACATTCATGGCCTAGTGCGCGATGCTCAAGGTCAAAAAATGTCCAAATCAAAAGGTAATGTCTTAGATCCGATTGATTTGATTGATGGTATTAGCCTAGAAGATTTAGTCGCTAAACGAACAGGCGGCATGATGCAGCCGCATTTAGCCGAGAAAATCGAAAAAGCGACACGCAAAGAATTCCCAGAAGGTATTCCTGCTTATGGAACTGACGCGCTACGTTTTACTTTTGCCTCATTAGCCTCAACAGGCCGTGATATTCGTTTAGACAGCGATCGCCTGTATGGTTACCGTAATTTCTGTAATAAATTATGGAATGCGGCGCGTTTTGTTCTAATGAATACTGAAGAGCAAGATTGTGGCGTGAGCGGTGGTGAATTAGAGTACAGCGAGGCAGATAAATGGATTGTATCGCGCTTAAACCAAGTCATCGCCAATACCACAGATGCCATCGATAACTATCGTTTTGATCATGCCGCGCAAGAAATCTATGAGTTCACTTGGAATGAGTATTGCGATTGGTATTTAGAATTATCTAAAATTTCTCTGCAATCTGACAATGAAGCATTACAACGTGGCACACGCCAGACTTTATTAAGCGTTTTAGAAACGATCTTACGTCTTGCACACCCCATTATGCCGTTTATCACCGAAGAAATTTGGCAACGTGTTGCGCCATTAGCGGGCATTCAAGCGGAAACCATTATGTTGCAGCCATACCCTGTACCAGACGACACGCAAATTGATGCAGAAGCAATTGATGCCATTGAATGGACTAAACAGTTTATTTTAGGCGTACGTCGCATCCGTGGTGAGATGAATATCGCACCGGGTAAACCATTGCCCGTATTATTAGAAAATGTCACTGAAACCGATGAAAACCACTTGGCACAAGCGGCAATCTATTTACAGAAATTAGGTCGAATCGAATCCATTAAATGTTTAAAAGCAGATGAAGTAGCACCTGAATCCGCTATTTCTCTGGTTAATGAATTACGTATTTTAATCCCAATGGCAGGTTTGATTGATAAAGAGGCAGAAATTGCACGCTTAGAAAAAGAAATTCTAAAATTAGAAAAAGATTTACCGCGTATCGAAGGAAAATTAAATAATCCTAAATTTGTCGATAAAGCACCTGAAGAAGTTATTAATAAAGAAAAAGAAAAATTAGCGACATTGCACTCATCATTAACTAACTTTAATGAACAATTAGTTAAAATTCGTGCGCTTTAATAAGTTTATCTTAAGCATCTAACGATGAACTCAGAACCCACAAGCCTAGCTGGCTGGACACAAAGATTACACGAAGAAGAGATGCCTATTTTCTCTAATACGTCATGTCAAATCCAGTCAGTTTTAGCAGACAATAGAAAAGGCGCTATGGATCTTGCATCAGTTATTATGCAAGATCCAAATTTGACCGCTAAACTGCTAAAAATGAGCAATAGTTCGTATTACAACCCGTCCAACCAAAAAATGGTAACGGTTTCACGTTCTATTGTTATTTTAGGCTCTACCGTGATAAGTGAGATCACCCTCGCCTGTTCATTTTTTGAAGCCGTTTTATCGCACAAAAACAAACATAAAGCCAACGAGGAAATAGCCGATGCAATCCATGCGGCCGTACAAGCGAAATCGCTGGCTATTTTATGCAATGACAACTCCCCCGAAGAAGTCTTTATTGCAGCATTACTGCATAATCTTGGGGATATTGCTTTTTGGTGTTTCAGCAGCAAGCAGGGTGAATTGATATTAGCTCAAATACAAGCAGGAAAAACCAAAAAAGAAGCAGAACGTGAGGTACTCGGCTTCCACTTAAGCAGCCTGAGTATTGAACTCTGCCGATCATTCCAGTTAAGTGGCTTAATAAAGGAGTCGATTAATAATATCAGCAATGATAGGACTAAATTAGTTATGCTAAGTCATGAAATCAGTCTGGCCAGCAAACAAGGCTGGGAATCAGAGAGCATGAATCAATGCCTAACTAAATTAGCTAAAGTCAGCACATTGCCCATTAAAGTATTAAAAGAAACACTGCAAAAAAACACCACAATAGCCGTTAACATTGCCCAACAATTTGGCGCTCATGACGCTTCCAATTTTATCCAAAAAAACGTTCGCCGCAAGGAGAAGAGCACATTAGAAAGCACGGAACAACCTGCACTCACAACCGACACAAAGCAGCTACAATTTCAAATATTACAAGATATTAGTAACTTACTCTGCGATAAAATCAACCTGAATTTACTATTTGAAACAGTAGTCGAAGGCATTCATCGCAGTCTTGGTATGGATAGAAGCTGTTTTATGCTTGCAACACCAAGCAAAAATAAACTTAATGAAAAATTTTCATTTGGCTGGAATAAAGAGGATATTGATCAAAAAATATCATTTACCTTATCCCCCAATCCACCCAATTTGTTTTATTATGCTAGCCAATCAAATCGTGCCTTATGGGCAACACCCGTAGAGCATAAAAAATATTACACGCCGCATATCATTAATATACTAGGCAGTATAGAGTGCTTTCTACTCCCTCTATACACAGAGAATAAATTCATTGGCGTCATTTATGCTGACCGAGCCATAAGCCATAACGCTCTGACTCAAGATGATTTCAACACTGCCAAACATTTTGCCCAACAGGCTACTTTAGGTCTAAACCTATACCGTATAAACAAATGACTACACAATATTCCAATTTGCGTGTTTGCCTTGTTGAGCCATCAACAACCCAACAACATATTATTAAAAACTACCTGCTGCAGTCGGGAATTAATGAAATTACCTGCTGTAACTCAGGTACAGAGCTATTTTCTAGCCTAGGTGAAGCACAACCCGATTTAATCATTAGTGCCATGTACTTACCCGATATGACCGGCAGCGAACTGGTTTATAAATTACGTGAAGATGATGAATACGATATGGCTTTCATGCTTATATCTAGCGAAACCAACTTATCTAGTTTAGAGCCAATCCGCCAAGCAGGTGCGATCGCAATTTTACCTAAACCCTTTACTACGGAAGAATTACAGATCGCCTTATCGGCAACAGTTGATTACCTCAATCCAGAAAAAGCGATATTAAATCACCTTGATATTGAAGATGTTTCTGTTTTACTCGTTGATGATAGCCCTCTTGCTCTAAAATACATTAGCAAAATTCTTAATGATATTGGCATTGAGAACATTACCCAGGTAAATGATGGCAGTGAAGCTATTCCTCTACTGCAAGAATGCTATTTTGACTTAATTATTACCGACTATAATATGCCTGACGTCGACGGTTTACAGCTAACTTCGTTTATTCGCGGGCAAAGTGAACAAAAAACCATCCCAATTATCATGATTACCAGTGAACAAGACAGTCAACGTTTAGCTGCTATCCAACATGCTGGAGTCTCGGCTATTTTAGATAAACCCTTTGAACCAGCATCGATACGTAACTTTATCATTAATTTACTTAATTAATTATGCATGAATTACTTGGCTAACAGGCCAGTTTCATCTATATTTATTCACATAGCTAATAAAAAAATCAATAATTTATGGTAGCAAGTTCATCAGATATGCAGTTTAGTGGCCTACTAAAATGCATTATAAAAGAAGGCCTACTGACTGAAGCCGATGCGCAAGCCCATAGCGATGCAGCCAAAAAAAGTAAAACTCCACTTATTAGTTATCTAGTCAATAATAAACATATTAGTGCTACAACAATTGCCACTCATGCTGCCACTGAATTTGGCCTGCCTTTTTTTGACTTATCCGCTGTAGATAAATCGATTTTACCGTCAGGCTTAGTCAGCGAGAAATTAATTCGCAAACACCACGCTTTACCGCTTTTTAAAAGAGGTAATCGTCTCTTTATCGCGTTATCTGATCCAACAAACTTCCAAGCTTTAGATGATATTAAGTTTCATACTCGCTTAAACACCGAAACTATTTTAGTCGAGGAAGATAAACTAGTAGCTGCTATTGATTCGTTCTTAGAAGCCGCCGATACATCTATGACAGATTTATTGGATTCGGACTTAGATAATATTGAATTATCAGGAGGCGATGAACAACCCAAAGATGAATCCACTAGCGATATTGATGACGCGCCTATCGTACGTTTTGTAAATAAGATTTTATTAGACGCCATTAAGAAAGGCGCATCAGATATTCATTTAGAGCCTTACGAAAAAACTTTCCGTATTCGCTTTAGAAATGATGGCATGTTATCTGAGGTGGCCAGTCCACCGTCAAATATTGCCCATCGTATTGTTTCGCGTATTAAAGTCATGTCCAAGATGGATATTGCTGAACGCCGCGTACCGCAAGATGGTCGTATTAAAATGACGCTTTCTCGTAATAAAGCGATCGATTTTCGTGTCAATACCTGCCCGACTTTGTTTGGCGAAAAAGTGGTGCTGCGTATTTTAGATCCAACCAGTGCACAACTAGGTATTGAAAAGCTCGGATTTGAACCTGAGCAACAAAAACTATTCCTTGATGCCATTCACAAGCCCTACGGTATGATTCTGGTAACAGGCCCTACTGGTAGTGGTAAAACTGTATCACTTTATACCGGCCTGAACATTCTTAATACGGTAGAGCGCAATATCTCTACGGCAGAAGATCCCGTCGAGATCACGGTAGAAGGCATTAATCAGGTGAATATGAATGTGAAAGCGGGGCTGACTTTTGCCACGGCATTAAGAGCTTTCTTACGCCAAGATCCTGACATCATCATGGTTGGGGAGATTCGTGACCTTGAAACTGCAGAAATTGCTGTAAAAGCAGCTCAAACGGGTCATATGGTATTATCCACCTTACATACCAACGATGCCCCGCAAACATTGAATCGTCTATTACAAATGGGGATTCCAGCGTTTAATATTGTGTCTTCAGTACTCCTTATCATGGCACAGCGATTAGCAAGGCGCTTATGTGAGCATTGCAAAACAGACTCAGAATACCCTGAAAAAATCCTACTAGAGGCCGGATTTCAAAAAGAAGAATTAGGCACCTTCACCGTATTTAAAGCTGTCGGTTGTGATAAATGTAATGATGGTTATAAAGGGCGAGTCGGGATTTATCAAGTTATGCCTATTACAGAAACAATGCGTACGCGCATTTTAGAAGGCTGTAATGCCATGCAACTTGGCGAACAAGCAAAAATAGATGGCGTAAATGATTTAAGAAGATCTGGTTTAATAAAAATCAAGCAAGGTATTACCTCTTTGGAAGAAATTGACCGAGTAACAAGGGAATAATTATGGCCGAAAACAAAGAACAAATAGACTTCACCTGGAAAGGCAAAGACAAAAGTGGCAAAGTTATTAGCGGTGAAATAGCTGCTTATAGTGATACCGCAGCGCGCGCTGAATTACGCAGGCAAAGTATACGCGTTATTTCTGTTAGGAAAAAACCCAAGCCGCTATTCTCCAAGGCCAAAGCGCAAATCGGCACCAAAGATATCGCTATCTTAGCTCGCCAGCTTGCCACTATGCTTGAGTCCGGCGTACCCTTAGTGCAGTCAGTCGATATGATCGGTAAAGGCCATGAAAACCCTTCTAT
>CBDVDU010000054.1:0-12130 GCA_965372825.1 uncultured Gammaproteobacteria bacterium
CGCCAGTCCTCGAAGGACTGGCGGTGCTTTCGGATATTATTGAATTTTGATTCCTAAGTGTGACAGGTCAGTTGGCTAAGGAACACGCATAACACTCGGTGTGTTAGCTTGAATTATCTAATGCTAACGCAGATAATCCAGGCCAATATCATTCAGTTTAACGATTTAGCCGATTATCAATAATACTTTGCACGACCTCAGGATCAGCTAAAGTTGAAGTATCACCTAAAGTATCCACTTCATTCGCCGCAATCTTGCGCAAAATTCGGCGCATAATTTTACCTGAACGGGTTTTAGGTAACTGTGATGACCACTGAATTAAATCAGGACTAGCAATAGGGCCAATATCAGCACGCACCAATTTAACCAGTTCTTTTTTTAGTTCTTCAGTCCCTTCAATTCCCACATGTAGCGTGACATAAGCATAAATGCCCTGCCCTTTGATATTATGTGGATAACCAACAACTGCCGTTTCAGCAACTAAAGGGTGCTCGTCAATCGCACTTTCTACCTCAGCAGTTCCCATGCGATGCCCTGAGACATTAATCACATCGTCAACACGGCCTGTAATCCAGTAATAACCTCGTTCATCACGCCTTGCGCCATCACCCGTAAAATAATAACCAGGATAATTTTTAAAATAGGTATCAATAAAACGCTGGTGATCACCATAAATGCTACGCGCTTGTCCTGGCCATGGGCGTTCCATGACTAAAACACCTTCAGTACCATCCTCGATTACTTGGCCTTCATTACTTAAAATAGCAGGTTTAACACCAAAAAAAGGTCTTGTTGCTGAACTGGGTATTAATTCGGTTGCACCTGGTAATGGGGTAATTAAAATCCCGCCCGTTTCAGTTTGCCACCACGTATCTACAATCGGACAATTCTTTTGACCAATTAAGTCATAATACCATTCCCAAGCCTCAGGATTGATGGGCTCGCCTACCGAGCCCAACACGCGCAAACTACTGCGGTTGGTATTTTCTAAGTATTGATCACCTTGCGCCATTAATGCTCTCAGTGCCGTTGGTGCGGTATAGAAAATATTCACTTGATGTTTATCCACCACCTGCCAAAAGCGACTCGCATCCGGATAAGTTGGTACACCTTCAAATAATAAAGTGGTTGCGCCATTACATAAAGGCCCATAAATCATATAGGTATGGCCGGTAATCCAACCTATATCTGCGGTACACCAATAAATCTCACCTTCTTGGTAATCAAAGATGTATTTGTGCGTGATCGCTGCATAAAGCAAATAACCACCGGTCGTATGCAATAAGCCTTTAGGTTGTCCTGTCGATCCTGAAGTATATAAAATAAATAGTGGGTCCTCAGCATCCATCCATTCAGGTTCGCACTCTGCTGAAACCTCAGACATGGCTTGGTGATACCAAACATCTTTTGTATCATTCCATGCGACCGGATTACCGCTGTTTTTAATAACGATGACACTTTGTATGCCAGGGCAGGAGGCAATAGCTTTATCTACCGCCGCCTTAATCGGTATGATTTTACCGCCGCGATAGCCTTCATCTGCACAAACCACTAATTTACAATCAGAATCATTAATCCGATCTTTTAAAGCTTCTGCAGAAAAACCACCAAAGACAATAGAATGCACGGCACCAATGCGTGTACACGCCAAAATAACAGCGGCAGATTCGATAATCATGGGTAAATAAATACACACCCGGTCACCTTTCTGCACGCCCTGTGCTTTTAAGACATTCGCAAATCGGCAGACTTCCTGATGCAATTCTCGATACGTCATTTTTTTATCATTGGCAGGGTCATCGCCCTCCCAAATCAAAGCGACTTGTTCGCCTCGCGTGGCTAAGTGGCGATCCAGACAATTAACGCTGACATTAAGCTTACCGCCTTCAAACCACTTAATTTCACCTTTGGGATAGTCATATTCCATGACTTTATCCCAGGGCTTATGCCAATCTAAAAAATTCTCTGCTTGCTCTGCCCAGAATATTTCAGGCTGTTCAATGGATTGCTGATATAAAGCCAAATATTGCTCATTATTAATGTGTGCATTTTTAGCAATATGATCTTTTACAGGGTGGACTTGGTGTTCATAGGTGTGATGATTCGACATATACTACTCCCTCGTTCCCACGCTCCGCGCGGGAATGCATTTTGTGATGCTCTGCGTCACGAAACACAAAGCTGTCCATCAGTTCCCACGCATCGAGGCTGTGAAAGTATTATACGTAGGATGGGTAGAACGAAGTGCCAGTTTTTTAGGCACGTAGAGAAACCCATCAATAGCTTGAGCCTATTGATGGGTTTCGCAAAAAGACGCTCTACCCATCCTACGAAACCTGTTTTTATAGGGGTATTATTAAATACTTCCACAGTCTCGTCGCATAGGAACCAGAATTCTTTAATTTAGAAAAAACCCAATGGATTAATATCATAACTAACCAGCAGGTTCTTAGTTTGCTGATAATGATCAAGCATCATTTTGTGTGTTTCTCTACCAACACCTGATTTCTTATAACCACCAAATGCAGCATGCGCTGGATAGAGATGATAACAATTCGTCCAAACACGCCCTGCTTGAATCCCCCGTCCCATCCGGTAAGCAAGGTTCATATCACGCGTCCACACGCCTGAACCTAAACCAAATTCCGTGTCATTGGCAAGCTCTAAGGCTTCTGCCTCATCTTTAAAGGTAGTCACGGAAACAAAAGGACCAAAAATTTCTTCTTGAAAGATACGCATTTTATTATGCCCTTTCATAATCGTGGGTTGGATATAAAAACCTTCGCCAAATTCACCCTCTAAAGACTCAACATGACCGCCAATTAACACTTCAGCCCCTTCGTTTTTACCAATTTCAACATATTCCATAATTTTATCGAATTGCTGTTTTGAAGCCTGAGCACCGACCATGGTTTCTGTATCAAGAGGGTTACCGCGTTTAATTTGGCTGACACGCTCAATCACCTTTTCAATAAAGGCATCATAAATGGACTCTTGTACCAATAAGCGCGATGGACAAGAACAAACTTCACCTTGATTAAAAAAGGCTAATACCGCACCTTCAACTGCTTTGCTGACAAATGCATCTTCTTGGTCTAAAACATCGGCAAAGAAAATATTAGGTGATTTTCCACCTAGCTCTACCGTAGAAGGAATGATATTTTCAGCGGCACATTTCATGATATGCGAACCAACCGGCGTTGACCCTGTAAAGGCAATTTTAGCAATGCGTGTGCTAGTGGCTAAAGCTTGTCCTGCTTCTTTACCAAAGCCATTAACAATATTAATAACGCCCGCCGGTAATAAATCAGCAATGACTTCCATCAAAATTAAAATAGAAACAGGCGTTTGCTCGGCAGGTTTCATGACCACACAGTTACCTGCGGCTAAAGCAGGCGCTAATTTCCAGCACGCCATTAATAGTGGGAAATTCCATGGGATAATTTGCCCAACAACACCTAATGGCTCATGAAAATGATAGGAAACAGTATTCTCATCAATTTCACCAATAGAGCCTTCTTGCGCGCGCAGGCAACCTGCAAAATAACGAAAATGATCTATCGCTAAAGGCACGTCAGCGGCTAAGGTTTCGCGAACGGCTTTCCCATTGTCCCAAGTTTCAGCAACGGCGAGTTTTTCTAGATTTTCTTCCATACGGTCAGCTACTTTTAATAAAGCATTTGACCGTTCTGTGATTGATTTTTTACCCCACGCATTCTTTGCAGCATGAGCCGCATCTAATGCTAATTCAATATCTTCTTCCGTTGAGCGAGGGATTTCACAAAAAACCTGCCCGTTGATAGGGCTGACATTATCAAAATACTGACCTTTCACAGGCGCAACCCACTCGCCTCCAATGAAATTACCATAACGGGTTTTAAAATCTACTTTACTATCTGTTTTATTGGGTGCTGCATAAATCATTGTCATTAACTCCACTAGAATGATCGTTCAAAAATAAGGCAAAATACTCTGCCATCGATACCTATACTCTATGCCTTTTGTTACCTTAGAACAGACAAGGTCACCTGATTAATACCTTCCAGAACTGACCTTTCTGAACACACTTTCCCCATAACTAGCAATCCTTGCATATTGCTGACCAAAAAATTAGCCACAAGCGCTAAATCAAGCTCCTTTGTTATTTCGCCATTGTCTCGCGCTCTTTGCAATGCCTTATAAAAACCTTTTTCCAAAGCCTGAATTAAATGCAAGACCTGCTGCTTAGTCGCTTCATCTCTCAAGCCTCGCTCAATTGCTGAATTCGTCACCAAGCAACTGCGCAAAGGCCCTGCTGTTAATAAATGCTCAACCAACTGTGCAAAAAATAACTCAATCGACTCAAACCCTGAAGGTTTACTTTCCAAAATATCCAGAAATTGCTTAACGACGACTTTGCCATACCGCTCAAGCGATTGTAAAAAAAGCTGTTGTTTATTGCCAAAGGTCGCATAAAGACTACCTCGTTGGATACCCATTGCCTCGACTAAATCTTGCACCGAAGTCGCTTCATAGCCTTTTTCCCAAAACACTTGCACGGCTTTATCCAGCACTTCTTCTTCATTAAATGCTTTAGTTCTTGCCATAAATAATCATGAGTTTGTGAGTAATCCTAAACCTTATTTAAGGCCATCTTACCTTAGCTAAAAGCATTTTAAAAACATGAAAAAACTTTATTTGTACTACTCAGGTCATCCTTAACGCACGCCTAAACACAAACATCATAGTTCATTTAAGAACGATCAGTCAAAATTAAAAAAGCACTTTTCATAACATAAATTTTTTGACCCAATTAAAACGTAAAGTAACAACATTTTCGTTCTTACCGTTAATAATTTATGAAATTAAAACAATCTCACTTGCTTGTTAGTCATTAATTTATCCTTCTGAAGCACTCTACCCAAGAAATCAAAAGCAACGGCTAATATTAAGCCACCCCAGCACAACAAACCATATGTTCGTACCCCTATACTTACACGACCATGGCTTTGTTAAAGTAGCCAATGAACGACATGATCTTCTTTTTCAATTCTGCTGAGCCCATAAAACTACACCACGTACAATCACTTACTTCGCCAACATACCAATATTGCATTTAATACCAAGTTCTTCAGAACCTTGATAAAGCTTGGCAATCAGTCGAAACAAAGATTCTGATTTATACGTATTGAGTTGACCACCAACAAAATGATATTCCTTATAACCCTTACTTTCACTGACAACTCAGTCAATAAAATACTTTAAATTCATAACTAAATACGATACCTGTTGATTATTCACCTTTTTCTAAAAACATCACACCAGAAATATCTTTCGCTAAATACTCTGTCATCTTCAATAAAGTAAATAATTGCTTTAAAGACAGTTGATTCAGTTTATCTTCACTACCATAGCGCAAGGCAAACAGTTTATTCTGCCGACCTTGCGGATAGGCCGCTTTGATTTCAGCTATTTTCTGGGTAATTAATACTCTAGCTTGCTGTATTGCCGTCTCATTTTTATGAGCACTAGGCTTAACCTTGGTCTTAAGCGGCTCGACATTAACCTTCGACTCTATCGACTGACGCATAGCAGCCAAACGCTTACTTTTACCTAAACCAACAACTAAACCGGTCTCTTGGATATTAACTCTGGATTTTTCAGTCATATTGCTTAAATAGAAAATTTATTAGCTTGCCACTTTTTTAGAGCATTAATATACAGTTCACCTTCTACTGCCCTTACCCGCGCACCTAGACTGTCTACAGTATCCCCTGCTAAAACAGGTACTTCCTGCTGCAATAAAACTGGCCCGGTATCGTAGCTTGCATCAATCACCTGCACAGATGCTCCACTTACTTCCTCACCCGCTTCTAATACCGCTGCATGAACAAAATCCCCATACATTTTATGGCCACCGTGCTTAGGCAAAAGCGAAGGGTGAATATTGAGTATTTTATTATTGAATGCCTGCAAAGTTTGAGTGCCAATTTTTTTCATATAGCCTGACAAAATCACAATATCAGTAGCTACCGAAATTAACGCACCTTTTATTGCCTGATCTTCATTATCAGGATGTGTTTTACCACTAATATGTAATACTTCAATGCCATTTTCCAAGCACCAAGGATAAATAGCTGTTGTTTTATTATTGGTAATTAACAGTCCTATTTCAAAACCTTTTAATTCCTGCTCTTTAATCGCAGTAATAATTTGCCTAGCAGAACTACCGCCATGCGAGGCTAAAAAACTTATTTTCATCATTCACTCACTGTAAAAGTTAATAGGATCGGTAACAGCCCGTTATTCAGCCATGCCTTTTATGACCGCCCATGCCGCTAATTTATCTGCATAACTCATTGCTGCAAAAGCGGGGCTAGTCGAAGGTAATTTGGTATAGTTTAAAGTCTGATTAGATACTGGCAATGCACACCACACATGCTTTTTATAAAGACTTTCAGCCGTACCGCCATTAAAAAATACACGATCAACTCCTTTATAGACTTCAAAAAAACCTACAAAATCATTGACCGTGATCGAATTTTTCTCGATTGCTGAATCCAGGCTACCCTGTCTTGCACAGGATTTTAACACATCCCAAACAGCAATCTTTTGCTCTATCAATATTTGCTGCCCCTGTTGATAATCTAAGCTCACCCCTTGATTAAACAACGCTGCAATAATGGGCCAAAAAGCATTTCTAGGGTGCGCATAATATTGCTGTTCGTCCAAAGAAGTAACACTTGGCACACTCCCTAAAATAAGCGTGCGCGCCTGATCATTACCTAACAAATTAAACCCTTGAATCATTACTATTTGCCACGCAGATAAATAACTAATACCAATCCCAATAAATAATCACTGTAATAGCCGTCATTCCCGAAATCTTTAATCGGGAATCCATGCAGTCACTATAGATTCCTGCTAAAGCTTGTGCTCACGCTTGACTGGGTAGCATACAGGAATGACGGTTTCTCTTGGCGATATGAGTTTAAGTATAAAGCTATTAAGATTGGTATGACTATAGCACCTCAAACACTTCCAATAATTACTGATTTTAGCCCTATTTTTTGCGATAATGCTCACCCTTTATTGAATTATCTACTATCCTATTTAATTTACTAATCGTAGCACGCACGCCCTTTCCCCCTTTATTTTATTTATTACTAAACTATGTGGTTTAAAAATCTAGCTATTTATCGTTTAACCGAAGTCTTTACTTTATCACCCACTGAGCTTGAAGAAAAAATGGACAGCATGCGCTTTAAGCCTTGTGCTGGACACGAAGAATTTAGTTATGGCTGGACATCGCCTCTAGGCCGCGGTTCAGACCAGCTTATTCATCAGTCAAATGGCTTTATCATGCTGTGCGCCACTAAAGAAGAAAAAGTACTTCCGAGCAGCGTTATTAATGAAATGGTTGCAGATAAAATTGTAACTAAAGAGGAGCAAGAAGCACGCAAACTCTCCAAAAAAGAGCGCACCGATATTAAAGATGAAATCATCTTCGAGCTTTTACCTCGCGCTTTTTCATTCTCTAAAAAAACTTTTGCTTATATTGATCCTAAAGGCGGCTGGCTAATTGTCGACTCGGCATCAGCAAAAAAAGCTGAAGATTTAATCAGTTATTTACGTAAAAACTTGGGCTCTTTACCCTTAGTTCCTATCAGCACCAAAGAAAAGCCTGTTAGCACCATGACTCAATGGCTACTAACAAATGAAACGCCTGCTGATGTGTTGGTTGAAGATGAATGTGAATTACGCTCACCAGAAGAGGCGGGCGGAATTATTCGCTGCAAACGCCAAGACCTTGCAGCACCTGAAATCAAGAACCATTTAGACACTGGCAAACAAGTCATTAAATTAGCGGTTAGCTGGTCTGATCGTTTGTCGTTTATCGTCGATGAAAACCTGTCTATCAAACGCTTAAAATTCTTAGAACTCATTCAAGATCAAGTGGCCGATACGGAAAGCGATGGCGCTGAAGAGCAATTTGATGTTGATTTTACGATTATGTCGCAAGAACTCAGCGCATTCCTTCCGCGCTTATTAGAGCTTTTTGGCGGCGAAAATTCTACTAATGCTTAGTCAACTAACTACAAAAACAGCGCTAGCTAGCCTGCTTATCATGGCTAGCCCTGTGGCACTCAGCCTACCCTTCGCTTTGCCTAGCAATCCAGAGGATAGCTTGATTCGCGAGTTTGACGAAGGCTTTAATAAACAAACGATAGCAACTGATGATGAGGACTTGCTGGATATTGCGCGCCGTTTTGACTTAGGCCAAAATGAAATTATGCGCTTAAATCCTGAAGTAGACCGCTGGCTACCTAAAGCAGGTACACAAATTCAGCTACAAAGTGAGCGCTTATTACCTGATGTATCACGCTCAGGCTTAGTGCTCAATTTACCTGAATTTCGCATGTATTATTTTCCAAAAGCAGAAAAGGACTCACTTCCTTCCGTGCTTACTTACCCAATGAGCATAGGACGACAAGACTGGGAAACACCATTAGGACAAACCAAAATTGTCGCTAAAAAGGAAAACCCAACCTGGACACCACCAGAATCAATCAAAAAAGAGCATGCAGCAAAAGGAGATCCATTACCTGATGTGGTTGCTGCTGGTCCTGACAATCCTTTAGGCTTGTTTGCGATGCGCTTAGGCATCCCCGGCTACTTAATACACAGCACCAATAAAGCTTACGGTGTAGGTATGCAAGTCAGTCATGGCTGCATACGCATGTACCCCGAAGATATTGAAAAGTTTTTCCCCATTATAAAGGTCGGGACTCCGGTGCAAATTGTTAACCAAGCCGTTAAAGTCGGCTGGTTTAAAGATGCGCTTTATATAGAAGTACACCCTCCACTAGAAACTCATCAAGCTGATAATTTACTGGATATTGCTTTAGACTTAATTGAACGAAACAATGCAGGTGTACTACCTGTACTTGATGGTGAAGCATTAAGAAATGCTTTAATAGAGAAAAAAGGCTCGCCAATTAAAATTTATGTGCGCCCTGAATTTACTATTCCAGAATTCTAAAGCCACTACATTTTAGACACAAAAAAGCCGGTTATTTATAACCGGCTTTTTTGTGTCTAGCGAAAACTAAACGCTAAAATTATTTCATCATTGCTTTGTTAAGCATGCGATCTAATTTTTGGTTTGTTTCAGCAGCAGTATCAGCAGCGCGGTTAGCAGCAGCTGTTGCAGCAGCAGCATTCGCAGCAGCAGAACTTGCATCACTTGCAGCTTGATCAGCTTTAGTAGAAATAGCAGCAGTTTGTGCTTTAACTGTATTCAAGTCAGCTTGAAGTTGGTCGTAGTTACCTTGCAATTCAGAAACTTCAGAAGTAGTTGCACAACCAGCCATTAAACTCACGCCTAAAACAACAGCAGAAACTTTCAATAATTTAATCATTTATATTATTCCTTAAAAAACAAAAAAAATTTAACCACTTGTTCATTGATTAGCACAGAGTAACTGAAACTGAAAAATACCCAAGATCATAAATACAGCCGTAATTTTAGCGTGTTTTGAATTTTCTGCCAATTTATTTTATTTCCACTCGCATTCCTAAAAACATCCATTTAGCTAACTTATCAATTTGCTGATTGGAAACAGCAACACAGCCCTGCGTCCAGTCAAAAACTCCTTGAACCCTTTTATTGCCCCGACCCACACCATGAATACCTAACAACCCACCTAAGTCAGTATCTTGCGGAGGCAAGCGCCCCATACGGTGCGCTTGAGTAATTAGCTGATAATCTGAGTAGGAAATTCTCTTAGCCTGCAATGCTAACTCAGCATCTCGCACTGACGGGTAATTGAGTCCAAAAAATTTTCGAAAATGACTCTTATCATGGGTATAAGCAATTTTATAGCTCCCTAAAGGGGTGATATTATCGCCCGACTTTTGCTTATAACCTGCACCTTTTCTGCCTAAAGAGATTTCACCGAATATTTCTAAGGTACGATTTCCCTGCTTTACTTGAATGTTTTTTTTCTGTGTATCGACTAACAGCCAGACTGCTTCTTGAGCATAAGCAGCCAGACAAAAGAACCAACAGAAAAAAAATAGTAAATGACGCATAAATGACCAAATTGCTGATGTATACTTAGAAACTGACATTTATCTTACAGGGTTTTATTATGCAAATAAATACGATTCAAACTCAGGCTTATTCCGACCAAAAGCCAGGTACTTCTGGTCTTAGAAAAAAAGTCAAAGTATTCCAACAAGCGCATTATTTAGCCAATTTTGTACAATCTATCTTCTCCTCATTAGAAGAAAGTGACAATAAAACACTGGTCATTGGTGGTGATGGGCGTTACTTTAACCGCGATGCGATACAAATCATCTTAAAAATTGCTGTCGCCAATGGTTTTACTGATTTTATTATTGGCCAAGGCGGACTACTATCAACTCCAGCCGTTTCACATTTGATCAGAAAGTATAAAACCTTAGGCGGCTTAATTCTTTCTGCCAGTCATAACCCTGGTGGCCCTGATGAAGATTTTGGTATCAAATACAATATCAGTAACGGCGGCCCCGCTCCCGAACAATACACGGATGCCTTTTTTGCTTACAGCAAAACGATTACAGAATATAAAAGCGCTGACTTACCCGATGTAGACTTAGATAACATTGGCGAACAACAGGTAGAAAATATTAACATTCGCATTATTGATCCAGTTGATGATTATGCTGAATTAATGCGCTCACTCTTTGATTTTGACTTACTCAAACAAGTTATTAGCTCAGGCAAATTAACTCTACGTTTTGACGCGATGCACGCTATTACTGGCCCTTATGCTACGCGTATTTTGCAAGACATCTTAGGCGCGCCGGCAGGCTCGGTTATTAATGAAATACCTTTGGAAGATTTTGGCGGACATCACCCTGACCCCAATTTAGCTCACGCCAAAGAACTAGCTGACCTTATGTTTACGCCTGATGCGCCTGATTTCGCTGCGGCATCAGATGGTGATGGCGATCGCAATATGATTTTAGGTAGCAATATCTTTGTCACGCCTAGTGACAGTTTAGCGATTATAGCGGCCAATGCTCATCTCGTTTCAGGCTACGCCTCAGGTATTAGTGGCGTTGCTCGCTCCATGCCTACTAGTCAGGCCGTTGACCGTGTCGCTGCAAAAATGCAACTACCTTGCTTTGAAACGCCGACAGGTTGGAAATTTTTCGGGAATTTATTGGATGCCGATAAAATCACCTTATGCGGCGAAGAAAGCTTCGGCACTGGCTCTAATCATGTACGTGAAAAAGATGGCTTATGGGCAGTATTATTTTGGCTAAATATTATTGCTAAAAAAGCCCAGCCCGTTAAACAAATTGTCAGCGAACACTGGCAAGAATATGGCCGCGACATTTACAGTCGTCACGATTATGAAGCGGTAGAAAGTGACATCGCTAATGACATTATGGATCATTTACGTAGCCAATTAGCGGCTCTCACAGGTCAACTGTATGGCTCTTATACCGTGAAATATGCTGATGAATTCAGCTATACCGATCCTGTTGATCATAGCGTTAGCACCCAACAAGGTATTCGTATTGGATTTGAGGATGGTTCTCGAATTATTTTCCGTTTATCCGGCACAGGGACTGTTGGTGCAACCTTACGTATTTACGTGGAAAAATATGAAGCCGATGCCAGCAAGCATAATCAAGACCCACAAGATGCGCTTGCTGAATTAATTGAACTTGCCGAGCAATTTTGTGAAATTAAAAAGCGTACGGGGCGTGTAGAACCTACCGTTATTACTTAGTTGATATTTCGCCTGTCAAGCGAGCTTATCGGGTTAGGTTTTTAATATTTTATAATAACAATCTAACCCGACCTACAACCTGGGCTGATGAAAATTGTTAATTTTCGCCACATAAAATAGATCCACTTTTTATCCTGCTTCACTGCCTTAAATTAAGAATTTTGTAGGATGGGCAAAGGGCTTTTTCGTGCCCATCAATTCAGCGCGGCACTGTTGATGGGCACGTCGTACCTCCTTTGCCCATCCTACTAATATTATATTGTTCTTAACTTAATGGCATTGAAGGTTTTCTTGGGAATAAAAACATAGCGTTTAAATATTACAAAAATAGGATAAAAGAGGTGATTTTCATCACCCCACCT
>CBDVDU010000055.1:0-12086 GCA_965372825.1 uncultured Gammaproteobacteria bacterium
ACAGATTCCCGATTAAACACTTCGGGAATGACGATATTTTTATGAGGGTCTGTGAGCAGTTACGGATTTTATGGTGAGCGTTCATTATTATTAAATAATTTACCGTATTTCTTTTGATGGCATGAAATGACTAGAATCATGATGCTAGGATGAATATAATACCTTTCACTTTAATGGCTACTCAATAAATTAAAAATTTATGTTTAGTTTAGAGTGACAATGTCTAGTCATTTATATTTTACTAAGGAATTAATGAATGAAAATTAAAAAAATCATACTACTATCGCTCTCATTATCTGTTTTAACAGGCTGTATGGGGCAAATGGGATTAAGTAAAGATCTTAATAAATGGAATATGGAAGTGACTAAAGACCGTTGGGGTAGAGAAGGTATATTCTTAGGTTTACATTTACTCGGTGTTTCACCGATTGTAACAATGATCGATCTACTTGGTATTAACGCCGTAGAGTTCTGGACAGGTACAAACCCATACACAAAAAAGAGCCCTGCTGTTGTTGATATGGCTGCAGCCGACATTGAAAAGGCTGGATTAAAAAATGTTGCTCAAGCTACGATTCGTTACAATGGAAAAGATACAGTTAAATTAGACATTATCTTTAAAGATGGTCACGAAGAAGTTATTAGTGCTATCAGAAAAGAAAGTGCTTTTGATTTCTACCAAGGTGACAAGCTAATCACTACCGTCACTCAAGAAGAACTCATCGCACATAGCCAACAAAAGGGCTAACTAATCCTGACTAAAGCTAAGCAGTTTGTATGCTTAGCTTTAGCTGGTTGAGCCTTGATTTTTAAAATCCTATTCTTTAGGAATGCACATTAAATAAAACTCGAAACTTTAGATTATGAAGCACTGCCAGTCCTCAAAGGACTGGCAGTGCTTTCGGATGTTATTGAATTTTGATTCCTTAGGTTCTGTCACAAATACTCCCAAAGCCTGAATTAACCATTCTACAGGCAAGATTATTCTGCTAAAGCCATAAAGGCGAAATATTCTTCGGGCAAATGCCTCTTTCGAAGCATATGTACAGTTTCAATTTTTCCAGTAGTCGCCAGAGTAAAATGAAAAGCCTCTTAAACCCCACCATTTAAGTCTTTGAACGCGGGAAATGTAAAAATAAAGTAACTCATACTTGAGTGCTTTGAGCCTTTTTCCCTAGAAGGCTATAAGTGTTAAAGTGGGAGATAAAATTTCACACAAAAAACGGCCTTAAGGCTGGGGGAAAGGTATGAATACAAAAACTGAAGCTACAAAGATTGAGAGACTCATAAATTATCCTGAGTGGTTTATGCTTCGAGGGTTAGTAATGCTGATATTAGGGGTATTGCTGTTAATATTCTCAATTTTGGTGCCGAATGTTGAGATGTTAGGCGTGCAATCATCTTGGTTACTTTTTTGTTCAATTTTAATATTAATAGCGGGTGTTTTAAGAGCTATTGATGCTTATATTTCTGATAGAGTGGCGTTGAAGGTGATGAACATGCAAAGCAGTATTATTGACTTGGTTTGTGGCTTTGTTGTTTTGACTAATCTAGGTGGAACTGCGCTTACTTTGAGTTTAATTGTTGCTGCTTACCTTATGATACAAGGCCTGTTTCGGCTGGGTTTTATTTATTTATCTGAAATTCCCAACCCCCATTCAGCGAGAATTGGTGGGATTGTATCTGTGCTGTTAGGTATGATGGTTTGGCTGCAGTGGCCATTTAATGGGCTATGGTTTTTATCTTTTGCGCTAAGCACTGAAATAGCTAACCGTGGCTGGGCATTAATTTTTTATGCAAGATCAGTCCGTAATGGTTAAGTTGACTAAGCTTTGATCTAATCTAATGCTGATGTCGCATAGGTTAAGTTTTTAAGTAGTTGTTCAAAATTATTTTAACAAAAAGAAAAATCAAGAAATTCTAAAATAACTACAGAGGGCACAGAGGTTTTATAATAGATCCAACCCGATTGCCGCCATAGTGGATGAAGGAGTTGGGCGCGGGTGTTGGGATGTGTTTGGTGTTAATGTAGAAGGGTTATTTACGCCATAGGAAGGGCTGTAGGAAGATTATTCGCCATAATGTGTTTTAGCTTTAACGATGATAACCGTACAGACATCTTTTTCTATACGGTAAACAATGCGATCTTGATAAGAAAGCCTGACTGAATAATAGCCCTGTAAGCTACCTACTAAAGGTTTGCCGGATTCTGGATAAAGTGCAATCTTTCGTCTTAAAATGTCTTTTAGTTTTTCCTTTAATTTAGGAGGAAGGCTTTTTATGTCTTTTTGTGCTCTTTTGGTGAATTGCAGTTTATAAGGTTTGCGCTCCATTATTGCGCTTCGCCAAATACGTCATCAAATTCTACGACATCGCCTCGGTCAGCTTCTTGTACGGATTCGGTAAAATGTTCTTTAAAACTGGGCTGGGATAGTAGGTAGAGGCTTTCTTGAAGGCTTTCATACTCAGCGGAAGACATTAGAATGGCATTTCCTGATTTATGTTGAACTTCAAAAATCTCATGTTGTTGATTGCTTTGTTTGATCAGTTCAAAAAACGATTTTCTGGCTTCTGTTGCTGTTAAGTTAATCATGGAGGGTTACCTAATGGTAAGTAGTGGTACATGAAATAGTACCACTATTCTTATGCATAGGATTTTAAATTTTTACGGTTAAGATAATTCAATGGACTTTCTAAAGGGGGGGGGCTTTTTATTGGTGGGTACAATGGAACTGCTCCCCTCGTGTAACTTACTATCAATGCTTGGCTAGAGAAGGTATTAAATCCCCATGCCATTTAATTGGCTTGCAACATACTTCGCATGATTATCTGTCATGCCTACAAGGTAATCAATTACTCTTTGGTACATATGAAATAAGTCGTCAGATTTTTTTGGTTTATCATCCCCCATTAAAGCTAGCGCTCTTTTATTTCTAAAGGAAAGTGACTTTTCATCTTTCTGATGCAGCTCAAATGTAGCTTTAATCAAATTATCAAGTATGGTCTCTATAATATTATAGGCACCCAGCTCAAGTTCAATCTTTCTATGCTCATTAAATATTTTTTCGTGGCCTAATCTTTTTGCGTCCTCTATCCCTTTTTTAAGGTCTTGATCTGAGAATAAAGAGATTAAATCTTTTGGCTGTTGATCACCAATCAATGTATCATAGTTTTCCTTAAATACTTCCATTGTATGTATCGCTAAACTATCAATTGCTTTTGCTACAAGTTTTGATACTTTTTTAATGTCAGAAAGTGAACCATTGCCGTAAATTTTTTCTACTTCGGTGCTACCACAAAGAAGACTGAAAATATCTTTGACATCATCAATCGTTATAATTTCAAGCTCAATAGCATCTTGTAAGTCCAGTAATCCGTAACAAATATCATCAGCGGCTTCCATTAGATAAGAAAAAATATGCCTTTTATAAGAGCCGTCGTCCTTCTTTAGCCCAAGTTCATTAAACAAAACATCAAAAAACTCTTTTTCGCTTTGAAAATAATTGAATTTTGATTTACCGTTATCCTTGCACTTATTTGAAGAATAAGGATACTTTACCAATGCACCTAGTGTTGCAAACGTAAGTCGCATACCTCCAAGAGATAAATTATTTTCAATTTCACTCACAGTTCTAAAGCTCTGGGCATTGCCATCAAAATGTTGAAAATCACTTATTTCTTCGGGTTTCAAAGACTTTAAGCAAGCAGTATCAGCATGAGTGTTAAACCACTCCTTAATCACTTCCTCTCCTGCATGACCAAAGGGAGGGTTGCCAATATCATGCGCTAAACATGCAGTCTGAATAATATAGGCAATATCATAAGGCTCAATTTCTTCAGTAGGATATTGTTCTTTTAGCATTTTTCCACACTGGAGCCCTAAAGATCTCCCAACACTTGCTACTTCTAAGCTATGAGTTAGTCTATTATGAACATGATCGTTTGCTGATAAAGGATGGACTTGCGTTTTTCTGGACAAGCGTCTAAAAGAATTTGAAAAAATCAACCTATCATAGTCTTTCTGAAAGCTACTTCTATAATCAGCCTCATCATTATCTTTAACTATTTTGTTAAAGTTATAAAACCTTTTCTTTGACAATAATTCTTCAATCATATAATTTCTTTTTATAGTAAAAAAATAAAATAAGAAGTGAGCTTTTCAGTTCTCGCCTATTTTATCTTGCGCGGATTGCATGATCATTTTATGCGCTTTAATAATTTCTTGAAATTCAACTGATGTCACCGCCCAGTCCACTATATCTACTTTAAAGGGTAAGTCTGATTCATCAAAGGCTTCCTTGAGAATGGCGTATTCACTTAAGGATAACGGCTGTTGAGTGATAATAGCTAAATCCAGATCGGAAAACTGTTTGGCTTTTCCTGTAACGCGAGAGCCAAAGGCCCATACTTCATATAGGGGCGCGTAAGTTTTAAGAATCTGACTTATTTCTTTCCACTCTTCTGGTTTTACATCAAGCTTTGTTAAAGCAATGCTATCAGTCATTCTTTGTTGTTTCTTGCTATAAGTTGTTGGTAGAGATGCTTGGCTTCGAGTAAAAAATCAGGGGCTATTTGGTACACTTGTTCTGCTTTATCGGCATCATAAGTATGGCTGCTATTATTTCTCGCTTGGCGATAAGTGCGCCAAACGAGCCAGTCAGAGCGCAGTAAGCCTTTTTCGTTGCCAGTACGAATCAGGTCTTGAAAAGAACGGGTGTTAATGTCTTCGGTGCTTGCGGCCGTTTCTTCCATAAAGCGTTTTAGCATTTTATGGCTAAGTTCGTAAGTAAACTCAAAGCATTGAATAACAGAATTGCGTAACTGCTCAAATAAGCCTGGATCATTGTTGGCTAATGGTGAAGTCGCGTAGTCTAAGCTTTTTTCTAGCTGATTGATGGCATTGGCAAGAGGTGAAAAATCAAGGCTCATACGATTAATAAGCTTTCGAGTTTTTGCTATTACGGAAAATCAACGGCTTTTCATCGCTGGCTAAAGCCGATTGCCGCGCTGATTCTATCGCTTCCGTGATGATGTGTTTATCTGGTGATTTACTGCAAACAGGGTCGGTTTTATACATATCACCCGTGAGCAAATAAGCTTGGCAACGACAACCGCCGAAGTCTTTGTCTTTTTCATCGCAGCTTCTGCACGGCTCTTGCATCCATTCTGTGCCACGGAAAAAGTTAAAGGCTTTAGACTCATGCCAGATCTCTGAGATACTCGCATCATTAACATTTGGACAATCTAAGCCGGGCAATTCACGCGCGGAATGACAGGGCAGGGCGACACCATCAGGTGCAATGGTTAAAAATGTGGTTCCCCAGCCATTCATACAAGCTTTGGGGCGATCTTCATGAAAATCAGGAATCACATAATAAATTTTCATTTTACCTGCGACTTTTTCTTTAAATGCTTGAGCAATTTCTTCTGCTTCTAAGTATTGCTCTTTGGTGGGCATTAATAAGTCGCGGTTGGCATGCGCCCAGCCGTAATATTGGGTATTGGCGAGTTCGACATAATCAGCGCCAAGCTCTTCTGTCATGGCTAAAATGTCGGCCATCTGGTGAATATTTTCACGATGAATAACCACGCATAAGACCATTGGGTAGCCGTGCTTTTTGACTAAGCGTGCGACTTCTTGTTTGCTGTGAAATGATTCAGTGCCTGCAATATGATCGTTTAAATCTTGGGTGCTGGCTTGGATGCTGACTTGAATATGATCTAAGCCTGCTTCTTTTAGCTGAATGATTTTTTCTTCAGTTAGGCCATAGCCTGAGGTGATTAGATTAGAATAGTAGCCGAGTTGCCGTGCATGCCGGACTAATTCAGGTAAATCTTGGCGCGTTAGAGGTTCGCCGCCAGAAAAACCGAGTTGTACTGCACCCATTTTGCGTGCTTCAGAAAGTACACGCTTCCAATCATCGGTGCTGATTTCATTGCTATGCTTTACGTAATCAAGCGGATTAGAGCAGTAAGGGCATTGCAGGGGGCATTTATAAGTCAGCTCTGCTAATAACCAGCGGGGAGGGGTGATGTTAGTTTTGTTGGATCCAGCCATTGCCTAGTGCTACCTCTAAAAAGCCCGAAATGTCGTTTTTTAAGCCTGTGGTGGCGAATTTTTCTTCCAAGTCGGCAACCAGTTGATCTAGGTTGCGCGTGCCATCGCAGAGTTTTAATATTTCTGCGGAACTTTGGTTTAATTCCACCATGCCTTCGGGGTAGAGTATAACATCTTTTTGTTGAGCTTCTTCCCACTGTAGGCGGTGCATAGGGGAGAATTGGATTTTTTGTTCTGGGTTAAGGCTCATGTTATTTTGCTTTGGTGTTTTATTTAAAAGTAGAGCAGCTTGTAGGACGGACTTTAGTCCGCAATTTATGCAGATATTTCTATGGAATACAGACTCAATAAAGCCCGAAACTTTAGATCATGCAACACTGCCAGCCATCGAAGGGCTGGCAGTGTTTCTGGATATTATTGATGTTGGTTCCTATCGGCGGACTAAAGTCTGCCCTACGGATTAATTAATCTTCAACATTAAAATACGGAGGCATATCATTAATATAGGCCATATACATGGCATCAGCCATGCTCCATAAAACATTTAATTTGAATTTTAGAATTTCTAGCATGCGCTCTTGTTCTTTACGTGTCTTATAGTAGTCCAGTGTAATTTCTAGGCCATGCTCTACATCACGACGAGCTTCAGATAAGCGTTTACGGAAATAAATATAGCCTTCTTCTTCTACCCAAGGATAAAGCTCAGGCCAATTACTCAGACGTTGCTGGTGAATCTTTGGCGCGAACAACTCCGTTAATGAAGAGCTAGCGGCTTCATGCCATTCTGAATTACGTGCAAAATTCACATAAGCTTCAACGGCAAATTTAACGCCGGGTAATACGTGCTCTAAAGAAGTGACTTCTTCGCGCGTCATGCCGACCGCAATACCGAGTTGTATCCATGCTTCGATGCCGCCTGGATCACCTGGGTGTCCGTCATGATCCAATATACGCTGTGTCCAGATGGCACGTGTCTCACGATCTGGGCAATTAGCTAAAATATTAGCATCTTTAATGGGAATCATGATTTGGTAATAAAATCGATTCGCGACCCAGCCTTGCAGTTGTTTTTTTGTTAGTTTGCCTTCATTCATCAAGGTGTGCATAGGATGATGAATGTGATAAAACTTTTCCATGCCGCGCAATTTAGCTTCAAATTCTTCGCGTGTCCAAGGTGTTTGCTCAGTCATAGTTATAGCTCGATATTCATGTTGTCGAATGATACCTCTATACCGTGTTGGGTCAGTATCGCGCGTTCTTCTGATTCATCATTGAGAATCGGATTGGTGTTATTAATATGGATTAGCACTTTGCGTGGTTTTTCGAGAGTATCTAAAAATTCGATCATGCCACCTTCACCAGATTGCGGTAAATGACCAATTTTTCTAGCCAATAAGGGGCGACCAACGCTGGCAAGTTCATCATCAGTCCAAAAAGTGCCGTCTACCATGACACAATCCGCTTCAGCCATTGCTTTTTCTACGTGTGGCTCTATTAAGCCTAGCCCAGGGGCGTAGAATGTGGTTTTTCCGGTCGAGATTTGGCGAATCACCATGCCAATATTATCACCTTCGTGCGGGTCGTTTCTATGTGGTGAATAAGGCGGCGCTTTGCTTTTAAGTGCTAAAGCGGTGAACTCAAGGTCGTCAATATTAGGTATCGTAAAGGCATCGCCATTTAAGGGGATAGTATGCTCATTAACGCCGCAGAAGTGTTCTAAAATATTAAAAATAGGAAATCCAGTGGTCAGATCTTGTTTAACCATCTCAGTGCAATAAATATTCAGCGGATCGCCTTCACGTAGAATAAGTAGGCCAGTAGCATGATCGATTTGAGAGTCAATGATGACAATGGCTTCTATGCCTGTGCCACGCACTTTATTTTTAGGATGAATTTCTGGAAAACTTTCTAATTGCGCACGGACATCAGGCGAGGCATTAAACAGCACCCAGTGTTCACCGTCGGATGACACGGCGATAGAGGATTGATTACGTGTGCTGGCTTTGATCGTGCCTGCTCTTACGGCTTTGCAATTTGGGCAACTGCAATTCCATTGTGGAAAACCACCGCCAGCGCCTGAACCGAGAACTCTTATTTTCATGATGTTTTATTATATTTAGAAATAGTAGACAAAAAAAAGGGCTCAATAAAGAGCCCTTTTGTTTCTAAACCGAAAGATTAACGGTTGTAGATATACATAGTTACTTCAAAACCAAAACGTAAATCAGTATAAGCAGGTGTTTCCCATTTCATAAATTTCTCCGGATTAATATTTAATTTTTATTATGCTAGCTTGATCAAGTAAGCTACTTGGCAGTATACGATGAAGTTTTTTGTTTGGCAAATCAACAATCAGCTAAATGCGCATAATATACTTGTGAGAATAGTCAGGGCGCGTTATATTTGGCTTTCTCGTATTGAGTAAACATAATAAAATTTTCGGAGGTGGGTTATGACTGGTGACGTTATTTGGATGAGTATTGTGATGTGGACTGTTGCGACAGCGGCTTTTGCGCCATTAGGTTATTTTATTTGGAAATATTCTCAGAAGAATGAAGAGGCTAGAGCCGAAGCTGATAGTGAGTAAACAGCGGCTTTAAATGCTTGTGGGTGGGTTATGCCCACCCTTTTGTTGTTTTGATTCCATCGCTTTATTTAAGGCGGGCTACTAAAAAGCGGACTGAAGTCCGTCCTACAAATATGATTGACGTCCCGCTTTAGCTTGTTTTCCCTTATTTCTTAGAGCCACAGGTTGGGCAGTTACTATTTTTACGTAGTTTCATTTCATTCCATTGCATAGATAGTCCATCTAGCAATAATAAACGCCCAGTTAGGGTTTCTCCAATATTCATAATCAGCTTTAAGGCTTCCATCGCCTGAATGCTGCCAATAATACCGGTAATTGGTGCAATGACGCCATTAGTGGCGCAATTCTGTAACTCCTCACCACTTTCTGCATATAAACAGTTGTAGCAAGGGCTATTGTTATGTCCTGGCGTAAACACACTGACTTGTCCTTCAAAGCGAATGGCTGCACCTGAGACTAGAGGTGTTTTATGCTTTACGCAAGCGCTATTGATGGCAAAACGCGTACTGAAATTATCCGAACAATCCAATACCACATCGGCATCGCTAACGGCTGATTCTAAGGCTAGGCCTTCTAATCGCTGCTTGATAGCAAGCACCTTTATATCAGGATTTATATTATTTAATGTTTGTTGGGTTGAAATGACTTTATCTGTCCCAATATCGTTTGTGTAATGAGCTATCTGTCGTTGTAAGTTGGATAGATCAACTTGGTCATCATCATAAAGGGTGATGCTGCCTACTCCCGCCGCTGCAAGGTACATGGCAGCAGGTGAGCCTAAGCCACCTGCACCAATAATCAGGATGCGGGCATTAAGTAGTTGTTCTTGCCCTTCAATGTCCACTTGCGGGAGCATGATTTGACGGCTGTAGCGTAAGAGTTGATCGTCGTTCATTGTTAGCTTTAGGTTTATAGGGTGAGGCAGCAATGATGCCATAGACTTGACAGACTGCAAAAGAAGATTATTATTAGCACTCGTATTGAGTGAGTGCTAATCGGTTTTAGTTTTTTTAATTTTTTATTATTTTTAGGAGATATTTGAATGAATATACGCCCTTTACACGACCGTGTGATTGTTAAACG
Organism: uncultured Gammaproteobacteria bacterium; assembly: GCA_965372825.1. Taxonomy (GTDB): domain Bacteria; phylum Pseudomonadota; class Gammaproteobacteria; order Methylococcales; family Methylomonadaceae; genus Methyloprofundus. The sequence goes on from CBDVDU010000055.1 coordinate 9,729, forward strand.
TGTTGCAGAAGAAACAACAACAGCGGGTGGTATCGTATTACCTGGTTCAGCTGCTGAAAAACCAAGTGAAGGCGAAGTGTTAGCTGTAGGTACTGGTAAAGTTTTAGATAACGGTCAAGTACATGAGTTACACGTGAAAGTTGGCGATAGAGTGTTATTTGGTAAATACTCAGGTAGCGAAGTTAAAATCGACGGTGAAGAAGTTATCGTGATGCGTGAAGACGATATTATGGGTGTTTTAGGTTAAGCCTAGAGACACATAGAATTCATATCAACATTCAACCAATAAATTAGGTAATAAAAACATGGCTTCAAAAGAAGTAAAATTCGGTGATGACGCGCGTTCGTTAATGGCAAATGGCGTTAACATTTTAGCAAATGCAGTAAAAGCAACCTTAGGACCTAAAGGTCGTAATGCTGTTTTAGACAAAAGCTTTGGTGCTCCAACGATCACTAAAGATGGTGTATCTGTTGCGAAAGAAATCGAATTAGAAAACAAATTCGAAAACATGGGCGCGCAAATGGTTAAAGAAGTGGCTTCACAGACTTCTGACGTAGCGGGTGATGGAACAACAACTGCAACTGTATTGGCACAAGCGATTGTTAATGAAGGTTTGAAATCAGTCGCTGCGGGCATGAATCCTATGGATTTAAAGCGCGGTATTGATTTAGCAGTAATTAAAGCGGTTGAAGCAATTATTGCTTCTGCAACACCTTGTACTGATAACAACGCGATTGCTCAAGTAGGTACAATTTCTGCAAACTCTGATGAGTCTGTCGGTCAAATTATTGCTGAAGCAATGGGAAAAGTAGGTAAAGAAGGTGTTATTACAGTTGAAGAAGGTACTGGCTTAGACAACGAATTAGATGTTGTTGAGGGTATGCAGTTTGACCGTGGTTATTTGTCGCCTTATTTCATCAATAACCAAGAAAGTATGAGCATCGAATTAGATGACCCATTCATCTTAGTATTTGATAAAAAAATCTCTAATATTCGTGACCTACTACCAACACTAGAAGGCGTTGCGAAAGCAGGTCGTCCTTTATTGATTATTGCTGAAGATGTTGATGGTGAAGCTTTAGCAACTTTAGTTGTTAATAATATGCGCGGTATCGTCAAAGTGGCGGCTGTTAAAGCACCTGGCTTTGGTGATCGTCGTAAAGCAATGTTAGAAGACATCGCTGTATTGACTAACGCAACGGTTATCTCTGAAGAAATTGGTTTATCTTTAGAAAAAGTTGAGTTGGATCAACTAGGTACAGCTAAGAAAATTCAAATTACTAAAGAAAATACAGTGATTGTTGATGGCGCTGGTTCTGAAGAAGCTATTAAAGGTCGTGTTACACAAATTCGTGCACAAGCTGATGAAGCGACTTCTGACTACGACAAAGAAAAACTACAAGAGCGTCTTGCTAAATTAGCGGGTGGTGTTGCGGTTATCAAAGTTGGCGCAGCAACTGAAGTTGAAATGAAAGAGAAAAAAGCTCGCGTAGAAGATGCATTGCATTCAACTCGCGCTGCGGTTGAAGAAGGTGTTGTTGCTGGTGGTGGTACTGCACTAGTTCGTGCTATTTCAGCACTTGAAGGTCTTGAAGGTATTAATCACGATCAAAAAGTCGGTGTTGATATTTTACGTCGTGCGATGTCTTCGCCTTTACGTCAAATCGTCGCTAACGCAGGTGATGAAGCATCTGTTGTTTGTAACCAAGTCGCTAATGGCACAGGTAACTACGGTTACAATGCAGCAACTGGCGAATATGGCGATATGATCGAAATGGGTATTTTAGATCCAGCTAAAGTAACACGAACTGCATTACAAAATGCAGCGTCTGTTGCGGGTCTAATGATTACCACTGAAGTTATGATTGCTGATGCACCTGCTGCTGAAGGTGCTGCTCCTGCAATGCCTGATATGGGCGGCATGGGTGGAATGGGCGGCATGATGTAAGCTCACGCTTATGGTCCATTTGCTTAAGAAAAAGCCCCGCTATCTGCAAAGATAGCGGGGCTTTTTTATGTCTTAATTTTTTGTAAGGTCTGATTTACAGCCATTAAGTTAAGGGATTAGCCCGTTGGGGCGCTGTGCTTTAGCCTGCTATTTTCGGCTATGAAAGCTACGCTCTATGTAAAGAGTGAGGTTCAGTTGTTGTTGACTTAAGTCCTCTCTTGTTGGAGAGGGAGTGTTGGGTGAGGAGAATAAAGAGGATAGAATAGTAAGGGCTAAAGGTAAGAGTTTGTTTGTAAGGAATACGCGCTTTATAAAATCCGAAACTTTAGGTTACATAGCACTGCCAGTCCTCTGACGCTGTCAGCCCCGGATGGGCTGATAGTCCGCGGTAGGCGAAGGGAAATTTGCC
>CBDVDU010000056.1:0-11818 GCA_965372825.1 uncultured Gammaproteobacteria bacterium
TACTCTTAACTTAATGGCATTGGGGCTCTAAAGCGGGTAAGTTTATTCTTTTAAGGTTCCTTAGGAGGGCATATTCAATAAGCTCCGAAACTTTAGGTTATGAAGCACTGCCAGTCCTTTCGGATATTATTAAATTCTGATTCCTTAGTTATGCATAAAGTATGCAAGAGCATGAATAACCGAGTGCTCTTGAGTAGTTTAAATCTACGGTACACAAAACTTCTTATGGCTTTTCCTGCCCACTCAGCAACATTTCTTTAGCATGAGCTACTGTCGATTTTGTTATATTCACTCCACCTAGCATACGTGCTGTTTCTTCTATGCGCTGTTCAGTCGATAAGGTTCTAACTTGTGAAGTGGTCATGGCTGCATCATTGCTTTTATAAACAAATAAATGTTGATGTGCTTGTGCGGCGACTTGCGGTAGGTGAGTAACACATAAGACCTGCGCTTTATTACCTAAAGTGCGTAATTTCTGCCCAACAATTTCTGCAATACCGCCGCCGATACCTGAATCTACTTCATCAAATATCATTGTAGCCGCATTTTTATCATGACTAGTCGTTACCTGAATGGCTAAGCTAATACGTGATAATTCACCGCCTGAAGCGACTTTAGCCAAAGGACGTAGGGGTAATCCTTTGTTGGCACTGACTAAAAATTCTATTTTGTCAGAACCATTGATTTTAGGTTGCTCAATCGCCAGAGGTGCTACGTTAATGCTAAATTCACCCTGCGGCATCCCCAGTTCTTGAATCATTGTAGTAATAAGTGCGGATAGTTTTTCTGCGCTTATTATGCGTTTTTGGCTCAGGGTTTTCGCTAGGGAAAAATACTGTTGCTGGTTTTGCTGCACAAAGCTGGTTAATTCATCTATGCGCTCCGTGCTATTGCTTAAATTTTCTAAATCTTGGCTTAACTTCTCGGCAACTTGAGGCAGGTCATCTGGACGAACATGATGTTTACGCGACAGGTTTTGGATAATGCTAATTTGATTGTCTAATTCTTGCATGCGCTGTGGGTCAATTTCTTGGGATTCAAGAAAACGACGTAATTGCTGTGTGGCTTCGGAAATTTGAATTTGCGCCTCGATTAATAGCTTATTAGGTTCATCAAATTCACTGGCTAATGCGCTTAAACCAGTTAAAGCGTTAATGCTTTGATTAACTAAATCATTAGCGGATTGTTGTTCATTTTCTGAAAGCAGCTCTAGTTGAGTTTGACCAACCTTTAATATTTGCTCTAAGTTAGCCAGCTTAGTGTGTTCGGCAGAAAGTGCGGCGTTATCATAATTAACTAAATCGAGTTGCTCCAATTCATTAAGTTGATAACGCAATAAATCTTCCTGATTACTTTGATCTGTTGATGACTTAATTAATGCTTCTAATTCATAATAATTAGCGCGCCATTGCAAATAGGCTTGATTAGTTTCCGCGAGTAAGCTGGTATTTTGTGCGTAGTTATCGAGTAATTCCCGTTGCTCATCACTTTCTAATAAAGTCAGGTGTGCATGTTGACCGTGAATTTCAACTAATTGTGAGCTAAGTAGCTTTAAGGCTTGCAGCGTCGTTGGACGGCCATTGATATAGGCTTTTGAACGACCATCTTGACGAATCGTACGACGAATTAAGCATTGATTATCAGCCTCTAATTCATTCTCTTCTAGCCATGCTTGTGCGGCGGGGGCATCACTTAAGTCAAAGCTTAAATTGATCTCGGCACGTTGGCTACCTGGGCGTACATAGCTTGCATCCGCTCTTTCACCTAAAGCAAGTCCTAAGGCGGTAAGTAAAATAGATTTACCTGCGCCGGTTTCACCGGTGAGTACCGATAAGCCTTTTTCTAAGTTTAGATCTAAGGATTCAACGATGGCAAGATCAATAATATTAAGGTTTTGTAGCATAATTAAATGGGGTAGCCACTGCTCCAGCTGAGTTTGTCACGTAAGGTGTGGAAAAAATCATGATTTTCCGGATGTAGCAGGGTGATTGGGTTAGGGTCTTTTTTAATCAGAATTGTATCACTGATTAATACATCAGGAATGGCTATATGATCGCAAGTGACTTGGGCATTAATTTCGTTGGTTTTGATGAAGTTGATTTCTATTTCAGAGTTATCATCAATCACAATAGGGCGGTTAGATAAAGTATGGGGGTTGAGTGGCACTAATAATAAAGCATTCAAGGAAGGGTGAATAATAGGCCCACCTGCAGAGAGCGCATAAGCAGTTGATCCAGTAGGTGTCGAGATAATTAAACCGTCGGAGCGCTGCGTATTAAGGTAAACGCCATCTATCGTAGTTTGTAATTCAATCATACTGGGTGTAACCCAGCGATGGATAACAACTTCGTTGACCGCGGTCTCTTCGTGGATCACTTGATTATCCCGAATGATTTTTGTACGTAATAAATAGCGTTTTTCTTTACGAAACCGACCTTGCAATATATCGTTTAATTTACTTAACAGCTCGTCGGGTGAAATATCTACCAGAAAGCCCACGCGTCCAAGATTAACACCGATAAGTGGAATATTATTACCTGCAGCAATACGAGCTGCTGATAAAAAAGTCCCATCTCCACCCATGGCAATGAGTACATCACAATGCTGAGCTAGTTTTTCTGCAGGAACAGTGTTTCCAGAAAAATCAGGGACTAAGGGAGCACTAATAGAGTCAATAATAATTTGGTAATGCGGTTTTAGAAATTGGTAGAGTTCATTTAAGGTCTCGGCAATACTTGAGTCGCTGGATTTCCCTAAAATGCCAATTGTTTTAAATTCTGTCAACATAGGTGTTTTTTCTAAACGCTAATAAGCAGCAAATTATAGCTTATAATAAGAACATAAATTACTTGCTTGTGAAGGGGCTGATAATAATGCTAAAAAAAACACTGTTACCCACAATTTTCATATTACTCGCGTATGCTCTGTGGTTAAGCCCTGATTTTAATCAAATTGCGGCAGGCGTGGCGATTTTTCTTTTCGGCATGCTGTCTTTGGAACAGGGTTTTCAATCTTTTACGGGGGGTACTTTAGAAAATATTTTACGTGTCAGTACCGATAAATTATGGAAAAGCCTAAGTTTTGGTGCTATTTCTACCACATTGATGCAATCCAGTTCTTTAGTTACTGTCATTACTATTTCATTTTTAAGTGTTGGAATATTAGATTTAGCAGCCGGCATTGGCATTATTTTTGGTGCAAATTTAGGAACGACTACTGGCGCGTGGTTAATTGCTGGCTTTGGTTTAAAGGTAGATATTGCCGCTTATGCAATGCCTATGCTAGTGCTGGGTATCTTGTTGGTATTTCAAAAGAGTAAAACTTTAAAAGGGCTAGGGGCTATTTTAGCGGGTATGGGCTTTTTATTTTTAGGTATCTCTTATATGAAGGAGGGTTTTGAAACCTTCCGAGAAACCATTGATTTGGCACAATATGCTCTCACAGGTATAAAAGGGTTACTGATTTTTACTTTAATTGGTATTGCGGCAACGGTTGTTATGCAATCTAGTCATGCGACGATGGTATTAATTATTACCGCTTTATCGGTGCAGCAAATTACTTATGAAAATTCTTTAGCATTGGCGATTGGCTCTAATGTGGGCACAACGGTTACTGCGATTATAGGGTCTATGAGTGCCAGTATAGAAGGTAAGCGTTTAGCGGGGGCGCATTTATTATTTAATGCTGTTACTGGGTTGATTGCCTTGTTAATGATAAATCAGTTTATTTATGCGGTTGATTTAATCGCTGACGCAGTCAATATTAGCGAAAGTGACCATACGCTTAAACTAGCCATTTTTCATACCCTGTTTAATTTGGTTGGTGTTGTTATTATGTTGCCCTTTATTGGTCGAATGGTGACTTTCTTAGAAAGAGTATTGAAAGGAGAAAGCACTAAAGTTGACCAGCCTAAATACCTTAATGATTCAGCAATGGCGTTCCCAGATACTTTAGTTTTGGCGGTACGGCAAGAAACAGTACGTTTGTATCAACATGCCAGTCATATTATTTTAAAAACTATTGGGCTGTCTCCTAGTAGTGTATTTGCTGAACAGGATTTACAGCAACTTATTGTACAAAGTAGAAAAATTACGGCTTATGATGTCGATGCGGCCTACGAACGTAGTGTGAAAGGAATTTATAGCGCTATTATCGCCTATATTAGTCAGGCGAGCTTTACTTGGGAAATGTTGCAATCGGGAAGTTTATATTGGTTACGTGAAGCGAGCCGGCATATTGTTGAAGCAATCAAAGATACTAAGCATTTACAGAAAAATTTATTAAAGATGAGCTTTTCTACTAATCATTTCGTTACAGATGAATATGAAAAAATTCGTTATCAAATTGCTGATTTATTAAGGCAGTTAGAGTTATTTCGTCTTCAGGCTGAAATAGCAGGCGAAGAGATAGGTTTATTATCATTTGATGTATTCAAAGTGAAACTAAAAGAACAAGATCAACAAATGAATGCAGATATTGATACTTTAATTAGAGAGCATAAAATTAAGCCTGAAGAGGGTACTTCATTAATTAATGATAGTTCGTATATGTATGAAATAAAAAAACATTTAGTCGCTATGGCAGAAACTGTATTTGTCATACAACAGCAAAAAACAACGACTTCAGAGCGCGAGTTAGCGTTAGATGAGAGTGAGTTAATTAAAGTGATGCAGTCTAATAATTAATGAGTTGATAGGAGGATCATCGTGGGCAAGAAAAAATTACTAAAAAAGTTACAAGATTTTTTTGATGCAGATCAACGTGAAAAAGAAAGGCATCTAGGTGATATAAAAAGGATATTAAAAAAACTAAAAGAAAAGGAAAGAAAATTACAAAAGGATTTGGAGTTGTGTGGAGTGGATGGGCAATGTGAGGCGTTAAAGCAAGAGCTAGATATTGTTTATGCGCAACGCATGAAAGGCGTTAAGATCGTAAAAGAAATTAAGGATAAAGCTTAAGTCCATCGTTATAAACGAAAAGGCATTTGAGGCAGATCATTCTAAAGACTCATTTCTTAGTGCGATAGTTTTTTTGATTTCGTAAGCTATATAACGGTGCCTCCTAGCTGTCTAGGCAGTGATGCTAAGTCATACAGTAGTTTACAAAATCATTAATTTAACCTACTATGCCGCTATGAATTTATTATATCGTCGTTTTATTATATTGCTTTTACTCGTGTTGCAAGGCTTTTCGCCCTTGGTGCATGCGCATGTGCAGGCGATTGATAGCAATGATAGCGGTATTCATATTGATGAAATTAGCCGCGTTTGGCACGATACAAGCGATGCTTTATCATTTACTAATAGTGAGCATATCGGTACGGCTATTGATATGCAGTCAGCTATTACGCAAAAGAAGCTGTTGTTAGATAGTGACCTGTCACACATTCTTTTTGTCGATGCGAAGCCTAAATGTATTTGTTTATTCGTTATTAATAAATTAATCGGCTTTTCACCGCCTGTTTTTATTGTTCAGCCCTCTGTTAGTTTATCTGCTATTGCGCCTCGCGCACCCCCAGTAATTTAGTTCTCTTTAAGGTGTTTCCACCTTGTTCAACTTAGCTTTATTGTAGCTAAGGATTCGAAATTCAATAATACCCATGTGTCTGATACGAGTGCCAATGATGCGCTTCGTTCCTCATCCTATATTCACCTATTATTAAATTTTCATTCCTAAACAGTTACCCGTTGCTAATTTTTTCTTTTGTGTTGTATTTTCTATTATGGTTAGCGCATATCGCCTGATCTTTTTAATAGTGATTATTTATGCAAAAACACTACCATTATTTTCTTTTTATTAGGAACAAAAATGTCTGTTAAACCCTTTATTTATGTCGTGTTATGGAGTTGCCTGTTTGGCTTTTCTAGCGCACAGGCTGAAGAGGAGCATATTGTTGATCATGTGGATTTAATTGCCCTTGATGCTCAATTAAGCTTGTCTGATTTAGTCAATCAAACTGTAGAAAAATACCCCGATTATGCCTTGATTGCGGCGATGAACCAAGAAACTGATGCTTTACAAGAGCGTGGTAGTAGCTGGATTTCTGGTGCGCCACAAATACAAGCTTATTATAAGGATGATTTCGCTGGTTCTGATTTCGGTGCTTATGAATTTGATGGCACGATTCAAGTACCCGTCTGGAACTGGGGGCAACGTGATGCAGGTTTGCAGTTAGCTGAACAAGCAGGTCAAAGTGCAGAGCATCAAGTTAAATCGATTAAATTAAAGGTCGCAGGTTTGGTGCGTGAGGCTTTGTGGTCGTTGAAGTTGGAAGATTTACGCCATGAATTGACGAAAAAAGAGTTTTCTTTAGCTGAACGCTTAATGCAAACAGTACAACGCCGTGTTGATTTAGGAGATTTACCACGGTCAGATTTTTTATTAGCGCAAAGTGCATCTTTACAGAAAAAAGTTGACTTGATTCATCAGGAAGCGGCAGTTATGCATGCGCGTAAGCGTTATTATTTTTTGACTCAGACGCATAAAATGCCTGAGCAGATTAATGAAGTGCAAAGTACCGAGACTACTATTAATGAAGTACACCCTGCGCTTGCTGCGATTAATGCCACGATTGCTGAGAAAAAAGCCCAAGTAGAGTGGATTAAAACGCAAGGTTCAGGGCAAACCACGGTATCTATTGGCGGTGTAACTGAAAGAGGATCGCGTACTGATAGCACCATTAACAGTATTGCATTTGCAGTTAATGTGCCTTTTGGTGGCAGGGCCTTTTTGGCACCGAAAATTGCCGCAGCTAATCGTGAGTATGTGGCTGCAGAAACAGAAAGAATGCATGCATACCGAGCTTTATTAGCCCAGTTACATGAAGCAGAGCATGAGTTGGAAGTGGAGTTAGCTCAATTTGGAATTACTCAGAAAATTCAAGCGAATGCGCAAGAGTATTTAAAAATGGCAGGTATAAGCTTTAAGGCAGGAGAAATTAATCTGACGGACTTTTTAAGAGTTCAAGCACAAGCGCATAGGGCGATTCAAAACGCACAAGAAAGTGGCATACGTTTACAGCGTGATATTGCCTTTTACAATCAAGCCGTAGGAGTGATGCCATGAGAGCATTCGCAGTTTTAGCCATTTGTTTTTTTAGTACGTCATTATTAGCAGAACAACAAATCAAAATATCAGAGGCGCAGATTGATAATTTAGGTATCAAACTAGGTAAACTACTGCCTATTAAATCCGTGCCTTTGTTGGATGCACCGGCAAAAGTATCTATTCCACCGGCAAATGAATATTTTGTCAGTACGTCTTATGCTGGCTTAGTTAGCCAAATTAACGCCAGCGTAGGCGATGAAGTCGTCAAAGGTCAAGTTTTAGCGACCGTAAAAAGCGCTGAATGGCTAACTTTACAGCAGCACCACTTGAGCTCGATTAATGATTTGCAATTAGCAAAAGCGGATTATGTGCGCGATCAACAGCTCTATAAAGAGGGCGTTATTGCAGATCGCCGTTGGTTAAAAACCAAAACCAGTTACAACGTTTTTATGGCGCATTTTAATGAAACACGCCAGTTGCTAGAGATTTCAGGTGTGTCTGAAAAAGGTATTAATGCATTGGAAAAAACGCGTAAATTAAGTAGTCAATTAAACGTGGTTGCACCGATTTCTGGCGTTATATTAGAGCGCAATATTATGGCAGGAGAACGCGTTGATGCCTTAGCACCTTTATTTCGAGTCGCTAATCTTGATACACTTTGGCTGGATATTAATGTGCCACAACAGCACATTTCGCAAGTGCAACTCGGTGATCAAGTTGTTATTGAGGGCTTGGGGGCGGCTGCACGTATTTTCTTATTAGGTAGAAATGTGGACATGCAGAATCAAACGGTCTTAGTCAGAGCTGAAATTACTGATACACAAGATAATGTTCGTCTAGGGCAAACGGTCAATGTCAAAATCAGCAAAAATAGCAAAGATGCTCTGTTTAAAGTGCCTAATACAGCTTTAGCGCAATCCTCAGGTGTGACTTATTTATTTATTCGTACTAAAGGTGGATTCTCTGCTCAGCCAGTCCAAGTGATTGGTCGAGAGGCGAATGAAAGTATTATTAGTGGTGATTTGTTAAACGCTAGCAGTGAGATTGCCAGTAAAGGTGCTGTCGCATTAAAAGCCACAATGCTTGGCTTGGGCGGTGATGAATAATGGCCGCTTTAATTCGTTTTGCCTTAACCCAGCGTTTGTTAATGATGTTGGTCACTTTGTTGTTAATAGGTGGCGGTTATTCTGCCTTCAAACAACTTCCTATTGATGCATATCCTGATGTATCGCCGACGCAGGTAAAAATCATTGTCAAAATGGCAGGTATGCCACCAGAAGAAATAGAAGCAAGAATCACCGCGCCGATTGAAGTCGAATTGCTGGGTATTCCGCATCAAACTATGTTGCGTTCGGTTGCTAAATATTCATTGACTGATATTACGATTGATTTTGAAGAAGGTACGGATATTTTCTGGGCGCGGCAGCAAATTGCGGAGCGTTTAAGTAGCGCATGGGCTAATTTACCCGAAGGCGTTGAAGGCGGTATTGCACCAATGACCACGCCTTTAGGTGAAATGTTTATGTTCACGATTGAGGGCGGTGATTTAAGCCTAATGGAACGACGCGATTTATTGGACTGGGTTATTCGACCAGCACTGCGTACTGTTAGCGGTGTAGCTGATGTTAACGCTTTAGGTGGTTTGGTGCGATCTTTTGCGGTCGTGCCTGATAATGCCTTAATGAGTGGGCGTAATATTAGCATTGAGCAATTAGTCAATGCTTTGCAACGTAACAATCGTAATGATGGTGCAGGTCGCCTTAATGAGGGTGAAGAAGCTTTATTAGTGCGTGCAGAAGGGCGTATTAAAAACTTAGCGGATGTCGCATCTATTGTGGTCGGTAATAATAATGGCGTACCTATTTTAGTTAGTGATGTTGCGCGCGTAGAAATTGGTGCGTTGACACGTTACGGTGCGGTCAGTCGTAATGGTATCGGTGAAGTGGTTGAAGGCTTAGTGCTCAGTTTGCGTGGTGCGAATGCGGGACTGACAGTGGCTAATGTACAAGCAAAGCTAGAAGAGTTAAGTAGTGCTTTACCTGAAGGCGTATATCTTGAAGTCTTTTATGATCGTGGACGCTTAGTTAATGCAGCCTTATCTTCAGTGAATAAGGCGCTATTAGAAGCTATTGCTTTTGTAGTGGTTTTATTGATGTTATTTTTGGGTAATTTACGCGCCTCATTAGTCGTGGCTTTGATTTTGCCATTAGCGGCTTTGTTTACCTTTATTATGATGCGTGCCACAGGTATGTCCGCTAATTTAATGAGTTTAGGCGGTTTAACCATTGCCATTGGTATGCTAGTTGATGCGGCGGTGGTGGTGGTGGAAAATGTCTTAACGCAGTTTTCGCAAAGTCAAAAATCACAGCGTTTGCCGCGTCTGCATATTATTTATCGCGCCACTCGTGAAGTTGCTGTGCCAGTGGTATCGGGTACGCTCATTATTATTATTGTATTTTTACCGTTGTTGGCTTTACAAGGTTTGGAAGGTAAATTATTTGCGCCAGTAGCCTTGACCATTGTTTTTGCTTTGGCTGGCGCATTAATTTTATCGTTGACGGTGATTCCTGTTTTCGCCTCTTATTTATTAAAAATGGGAGCGATTGAAGAGCCTTGGTTGGCGCGACAAATGCATTGTTTATACATGCCAACCTTGCATTGGAGTATTGCCAACAGAAAAAAAGTATTTGTCACTGCGGGAGTGATGTTAGTCATTACGGTTGGCGTATTTATGCAGATTGGTAGTACTTTTATGCCAACCATGGATGAAGGTGATATTGTTTTGCAGTTAGAAAAACTACCGTCAATTACCTTGCAAGATTCGGTGGCTTTAGATATACAGGTGCAGAAAAATATTATGAAAAATGTACCCGAAGTGAAAAATATTATTTCTCGTGTCGGGTCTGATGAAATTGGCTTAGATCCGATGGGCTTAAATGAAACCGATACTTTTTTAGAATTGCAGCCTAAAGACACTTGGCGCATGGAAACCAAAGAAGAATTGATTGAGGAAATTCGTAAAGTGATGGCGGGTACGCCGGGCGTGGCTTATGGATTTACTCAGCCGATTGAAATGCGGGTTTCGGAAATGCTGACGGGGTCGCGTGGTGATGTGGCAGTGAAGTTATTTGGCACCGATCTGGACTTGCTTAATCATAAAGCGGAAGAAATCGAAGCGGTATTAAAATCTATTTCCGGGTCAGTCGATGTCTTTACCAGCCAAAATGAAGGTATGCAATACTTGCAGCTCACGATTAATCGTTTAGCGGCAGGGCGTTTGGGTTTGGATGTCGAGCAAATAGAGCAGGTTTTACGCGCTCAAGTTGAAGGGTTAAAATTAGGTATAGTGCAAGAAGGGGTGCGTAGAACGCCGTTAATTTTACGCGGTGAAAGTTACAGTGCTAACTTTGAAAGTTTATTGATTGCTTTGCCTAATGGTAGACAAGTGTCGTTATCAAGCGTTGCTAAATTGGAAAAAGTGGATGGTATGGTATCGATTAAGCGCGAGCAAAGTCAGCGTTTTGTTGTCGTGCGTAGTAATGTCGAAGGGCGTGACTTAGTGGGTTTTGTCGATGAAGCCAGACAAGCTGTGCAGGCTCAAGTTGAATTACCAACAGGCTACTTAGTGCAATGGGGTGGACAATTTGAAAATCAACAGCGAGCCGCAGCGCGTTTAGCGGTGGTGGTACCGGTATCTTTGTTGCTGATCTTTTTATTGTTATTTACCACTTTTGGTTCAGTACGTCAGGCGACTTTGGTATTTTCTAATATTCCTTTAGCGATGATCGGTGGTGTGTTTGCTTTGTGGATGTCAGGTGAATATATGTCTGTGCCAGCTTCTATTGGTTTTATTGCTTTATTGGGTATTGCCGTACCAAATAGTGTGGTGTTGCTGAGTTATTTTAATCAATTACGTGCCACAGGGATGGCTTTATCTGAAGTGATAGTCGTCGGATCTGAGCGTCGTTTACGTCCGGTATTGATGACAGCAAGTTTAACCGCATTTGGTTTATTGCCGATGTTATTTGCTACGGGGCCGGGTTCAGAAATCCAACGCCCGCTAGCAATTGTGGTCATTGGTGGTTTAGTGTCATCCACCTTTTTAACGCTGATTTTACTACCGATTTTGTATGAAATGTTCGGTGAAGCTAAACAGGAGCAAGTATGAGCGATCAAGAATATTTAGTGACCATTAATGTCCCCCCTTTATTAGAAGAGGCGGTAGTTGATTGTCTGTTGGCGATAGAGGCGGCGGATGGCTTTAGTAGTTTAACGGTTAATGCGCATGTGAGTGATCACACTCGTATGTCTTTAGCCGAACAAGTCGCCGGAACGCAAAGGCAAATTCGTTTTCAACTGTATATACCGGCAGAGCAGTTAAATAGCTTAATTTATGCCTTAAAGCGCGATTTTTCTGGTTCTGGCATACATTATTGGGTGATGCCGGTATTAGATAGTGGTTATATCTAGCGGGCAATCAGTTTAATGTAACTCTTTAGTCTGCTTGTCTCTATTTTGACGAACAGATTGGTCATGGAGTAATTGTCGGGAAACAGTAGGGCAGAAAGTCAAGCCAAACTGGTTGAATAGTGGCTGGCTGTTAGCAGAATTTGGATGCAAGAAATCAAAAGCAATTGATGCATGTAAGCAGTTTGTCAGCGAAGGAAAAGGACAGCCATCGCCATGGGAACAGGTGAAGAACCAGATATCTTGGGGGGTGGGGTGATGAAAATCACCTCTTTTATCCTATTTTTGTAATATTTAAACGCTA
>CBDVDU010000057.1:0-11815 GCA_965372825.1 uncultured Gammaproteobacteria bacterium
CTAAGAATAAATCAGTTTAAAATCCGCTCAACCAATTTAACCCAATAAGTTGCACCGACCGTTAAAATCTCATCATTAAAATCATAATGTGGATTATGTAACAGGCATTCGCCATCTGATGAACCATTGCCTAACCACACGTAACAGCCAGGCTTTTCTTGTAACATAAACGCAAAATCTTCTGATCCCATACTAGGGGGAGCATGTAAATCAACTTGCTCAATACCCACCAATTCCTGAGCAACTTCGATAGCTATAGCGGTTTCAGTGTCGGTGTTACAGGTGACAGGGTATCCCGCATTTTCGGGGTTAATGCTAATGTGAGCCTCTAGGCTGAAGCCCTGCGTCATGGATTCAACAAGCTGTCTAATGCGGTTTTCAATGAGCTGTTGTGTTGCTTGGTTAAAACAGCGAAAAGTACCTCTTAGCACGACCGAGTCAGGCAGGGCATTCCAAGTATCACCCCCATGAATTTGAGTAATACTGAGTACGGCTGGGTCAGCGGGATTAACATTGCGGCTAACGACTGATTGTAATGCGGTGACTAAGTGTGCACCAGCAAGCAATACATCACTTCCTAAATGAGGCATAGCGGCATGTACTGCTTGTCCAGTGAGAGTAATTTCGAAGCAATCAAAGGACGCCATAACGGGGCCGGTATGAATGGCAAAGTGACCTTGTGGAGTATCTGGGAAATTATGTAGGCCAAAAATGCAATCCGCAGGAAATAGCTCAAATAAACCATCCTCAATCATTTGCTTTGCTCCAGCACGTCCTTCTTCGGCAGGCTGAAAAATAAAATAAACGGTGCCATTAAAATCTGTATGCTCGGCTAGGTATTTTGCCGCACCCAATAACATAGCTGAATGACCATCGTGCCCACAAGCGTGCATCTTGCCATTATTTTTAGATTTATAGTTCAGCTCATTCTTTTCTTGAATAAACAAAGCATCCATATCCGCACGTAAGGCAATTTTTTTATTACCATTGCCGCAGGATAAGCTAGCAACAACTCCCGTGGTCGCCAGCCCTTCATGCACTTCTAAACCAAACTCTCGTAATTTGGCGCTGATAAACGATGAGGTATTGAATTCCTCAAATGCCGTTTCAGGGTGTTGGTGCAAATACTGACGCCAAGAACGCATTTCTGCATGCATCGCTTCGATTTCTTTATAAATATTCATGTAGTCATTCTTATTTGTGTAAAAGAGCTAATAATCAGCATAGCACTATAGACAGTCCTTAAGCGCATAGGTATCTACACAAGTCTAAAAGCCTTCTCCAGAGGGAGAAGGTTGGATGAGGGGGGGGGTAAGGTAAGGCCTTGATTGTATTCTCCTCACCCCAGCCCTCTCCAACAGGAGAGGGAGCTATCCTGGTTTGTAACTCGTTGTATTTTAATGTCAAAAAGTTGTGTAGATACCTATGCCTTAAGCGTGCACATATTAATCCTTATACTTGGTGAGAATTGAAGGTCTTTTCAATCAAATCAACTGCATTGCTAACCCCCTGTCGTTGACTAATGATTTCCCCTGTTTTATGTGCAGCGTTTAAGTAATGATCATTTGATAGTACGGTGCTAATACGTTCAGCTAATAAATTAGCCGTGGCAATTTTAGCAGGTAGGGGGCTAGGTGCTAAGCCGAGTTGCTGCAATGTTTTAGCCCAAAACAATTGCTCATCCATAAAGGGAATAACGATAGAGGGTCGACCGCACAGCGATGCCGAATGAGTAGTACCTGCACCACCATGATGAACAATGACAGCGCAATGTTTGAACAGGCTTTGGTGTGGGTGCCTGCCGATAAAAAAGATGTTGTCTTGCTGACTATGCTCAGGGTAATGAGTTGAGCTGGTTTGAATGATAGCGCGACATCCGGCTAACTGAGCTGCTTTGATAAATAAGTCCATACTCCATTCGGGGACGGCTTGTTGCAGGCTACCAAAGGTCATGTAGACAGGAGCAGAGCCAGCATCAAGAAAGTTTTGTAAGTTAGCGTCAATTTGCCAATCTTGCTCGCGCGTAGGTAAATTAAGAAAACCGCAAGCAGCATGTTGCGTTGGCCATTCTGCGTGGCTTGGACAAAAAGCCGGATCAACAGCAACCAAGTTGAGCGTATCTGAGGTCAATAACTCTGATAAAGTATGCTTAACTTTTGGCATACCTTCCTTATTCCAGAGTTGGGTTAATTTCTTTTTTAACAGAAAATCAAAAGCATAATCCATTAAGCGCCATTGCCAAGGGTTTAGGTGTTTACCAAGGTTAGGAAATTTAAACGGTGGAGTACTCTCAGCGGGTATGACAGCATGGCAGAAAGTAACACTATAAAACGGTTTTTTATGTTTGAGCGCCGCAAGCTTTAAAGGATAAAGAAAATGATGCCCGATCAGTAAGTCATGGCTGTTCGCCAAATCTTGAGCGGCTTGATACATAATATCTTGGTAGGGAAAGAATGCGTTATCCAGTAAGGCAACCAGCCATTGCGCACTATTCATACGGAATGTCTGCTGCGCAAAAGATTCTAAATCAAAAGATATGTGCTCAGGAATTTGTTGATAATGGATATTAAATTCGGCACATTCTGTTGAGTAATTTCTATTATCAAGACTGCTGACTAGCAATGTAACCGTGTGCCCCACGCTTTGCAGGCCATTTGCCAATGCGATCATAGGCCTAATATCACCATTAGACCCCCATGTTTGGATGCCGATTTTCATAGATTATGTTTTGGAGGTAATGGTTTGATGATTTTAATAATTAACGTAACATAGCACAAATTTAGTGTATCCAATAAAAGGCCTTAGTGTTTTAGCGGTTTCCGGAGGATCGCAGTTGTTATAGTATAGTATTTTGTTACTTTGCATTTTTCTGTTAGTATTCATAAATCAGACATTAATTCCTGGGGAGGGGGCTATGTCAGAATGTTCTTTTTGTGGTGTATTAGAAGAGATTCACTATCCGTTGTGTCATGCCTGTGGCTCAATTCGCTATCCTGTCGAAAAAATTAAAATAACAGACGAGCTAAGTCGTCGGCAGCAAAAACTAAAGCTAACCGCTTCTGTTGCAGCCGCCATTATTACTCCTGGCGCATTCATCGTTTTGGCTGTTATGGGTGTCAACCATATCAATACCAAGATCAAAAACCAGAAGTTGTGAGTAATAATATAAAAAGGTGGTTGAGTGTATTCGTTTAGCGATGGAAGAAGATAACGTACTGTGTGCGTTAAATGCTTACTTCTTTTAAGCTGAGACTTGAGAGTAAATGAGCAATCTCAAGTTATTAAGCTCAGAATGTAATAATGCAGATGACGAGCTCAGAGATATTGAGGTTCGTTTAATGCAGCTTGAGGAAGAAAAGCTGCAATTATTGCAAAGAAAGAAAACACTCAATGAGCTAAAAACTCAGATCAAACCTTCAGGTAATCTGCTTAGCACAGACCAAAAAATACGGTTATTTCAATCGCTATTTAAAGGGCGAACCGATATTTTTGCTAATCGCTGGCAAAATACGCAAGGTAGAAGTGGTTATTCAGTCGCTTGTCACAATGAGTGGCTGCCAGGAAAATGTAATAAGCCTAAAGTGAAATGTAGTGAATGCACTTACCGGAAATATAAAGCATTAGATCAGCAAGTTATTTATGATCATCTTTCAGGTAAACAAGTGGTTGGTTTGTATCCGTTGCTGGAAGGTAATACTTGTTATTTGTTGGCCGCAGATTTTGATAAAACAGATTGGCAGGCGGCTGTACAGGCGATGGCACAAGTTTGTCATGAGTATCATGTTCCTTATGCTTTGGAAAGATCTCGTTCGGGGAATGGCGCGCATTTATGGATCTTCTTTTCTGAAGCTGTACTGGCCAAAGATGCGCGAGCGCTCGGTTTTGGTTTGCTAGATAAAGCGATGGATATTTATCCGAGTATTTCATTTGAATCTTATGATCGTTTGTTTCCGAATCAAGATTTAATGCCAGAAGGCGGTTTTGGTAATTTAATCGCGTTGCCACTGCAATATCAAGCCAGGAAAACGGGCAATAGCCTCTTTGTTGATAAACAATTGACTCCTTATGCAGATCAGTGGACATTTTTATCTCAGAGGCTGTGAATTAATTGATTTTTCACATTGTAACCTATTGAAAATTAACAGCCTAAAAATGATATTTAGGGATTAATTCACAGTCTCTCAGTTAGAGAGTATTTCTGGAGCGCAACTGCACAAAGCGCTTGAGAGTTTTCGTCCTAACGAGATGGATTCTATGAGTGAAGCTAAACCATGGGAGCAAGGTGCAGCAATAATACCAACAAGTATCGAAAATTGCCCTACAGGTGTAACAATTACCTTGGCTAATCATCTGTATATTAAACTGGACACGCTGCCGTCAATGCTGATTGCTAGGCTAAAACGTTTAGCAAGTTTTGCTAATCCTGTGTTTTTTAAAACTCAAGCTTTACGTTTTTCCACGCATGGAATACCTAGATATATTAGTTGCGCACGCATTGAGCAAGATTATTTGTCATTACCCAGAGGCTGTTTGGATGAAGCAATTGTCGTACTTGAACAGCAAGCCATTAAAATAGCGTTTGATGACAAACGGCAGAAAGGAGATGTGTTAAAGGCATTGAAATTCATTGGCACTTTAAGAAAAGAGCAGACTAAAGCTGTTAGTGTCATTACGCAGCATGATACCGGCGTTTTGCATGCACCAACCGCTTTCGGAAAAACAGTAACGGCTATTGGGATTATTGCCAAAAGAAAGGTCAGCACCTTGATCTTGACGCATAGCCGACAACTTCTCGATCAATGGCAAGAGCGTTTAGCTGCATTCTTAGAAGGCATCGATATTGGTATTATTGGTGGTGGTAAAAACAAACCAACGGGGCAAATAGATGTAGCTACCTATCAAAGCTTTATCAATAAAAAAGATAACTCAGTTAACCCATTAATACAGAATTATGGGCAGGTTATTATTGATGAGTGCCATCATATTTCAGCTCCACGTTTTGAAATGGTACTCAACGAAGTAAGAGCAAAATATGTCTTAGGGCTGACGGCAACGCCTGATAGGCAAGATGGGCATCAAAAAATTATCTTTATGCTGGCAGGCCCTATTCGGCACAAAGTTAAAATGAATCATGCCGAAAAATTTGAGCAGCGCGTTGTTGTGTCGCAATTAAATTATCAACCACCGATAAATTTAACTAAGGCGGATAGCAGACCTCATATTGCAGAGGTTTATGCTTGGCTTGCTGAGAATCAAGAACGCAATCAGTGCATTATCGCTGATGTAGTGGAGCAAATTAAACAGGGAAAGTATCCGCTAGTGCTCACTGAAAGGCGCGAGCATGCCGAACAGCTTAATCAACAATTAATGGCTAAGGGGTTTACGACAGTTATTCTTAGAGGTGCTATGCGCGTAAAAGAACGAAAACAAGCTAATGAACAATTGGCTCAGGCGCAAGTGATCGTAGCTACCGGGAAATACATAGGAGAGGGCTTTGATTTTCCCAGATTGGATGCACTGTTTCTAGCGATGCCTATTTCTTGGAAAGGGACATTGGCGCAATACGCAGGCAGAATACATCGTGAATCAGAAGGTAAGGTGTTAGTGACGATATTTGATTATGTAGATTCATCATTGCCGATGCTGCAAAGAATGTATCTAAAGCGAGAAAAAGGCTATAAGGTCATGGGCTATAACGTTACATTTAGTGAGAAAAATTGATTTATAGTAAAAGTGCTAGGGTAGGTAACTGTAGTAAGGTTATAGGGTGTGTTTGCAAGTCCGCCTATTTAGATAATAACTATTATATGAACTAAAATAAAATTACTCCTGTTCGGGAATAGTTGTATTGGTTCTCTTTACAATAAATGATATTATTCCCTATCGGGAATTTACATGAAAGGCAAGGCAATGAATAAAGAAATAATACCGATAGGGAGTATTAAGTCAGCAAAAGATATAGGTGAAATTGTATTTCGCTATAGAAAAATGCAAGAGTTAACTCAAGTAGAGCTTGCTGGACTAGCGCAAACAGGTACTCGTTTTATTAGTGAGTTGGAAAATGGTAAAGGTACGGTACAGTTTGATAAAGTGATGCATATACTCGATTTATTAGGGGTTGAAGTCGTGGCTAAGGAAAGGTAAGCATGCAAAAATTATCTGTATATTATGAGTCCACTCTGGTCGGGTATTTAAGTGAAGGTGATAAACAGGAGTTGTGCTTTAGTTATACTAATGATTGGTTAATAAACGATGTTGCAATAGCGCTATCGCCTGATATTTATCTTTCTGATCAGCTATTCAGCGGCGATGTAGTTGAATCATTTTTTGGGAATCTCTTACCCGAAGGCGATGTTCTTGACTTTATTAGTCAGGCCATTCATATTTCTTCCAACAATGTATTTGGTCTGCTGGAGCGTTTTGGCGGTGATACCGCAGGCGCCTTTTCAATCCTGCCAGAAGGCTTAGAGCCATCCGATATTCCTCACTATTTACCTGTATCGAAAAATAAAATAAAAGAGTGGTTTCAACAGACAAAAGGCCTGCCATTAAATATTAATGGCGAGCAATCCAGAATGTCCTTGTCAGGCGCTCAGGATAAAATGACTGTTTTTATAGATTCTAACAACGTTATCTCTATTCCTTTAGGTGCCGCACCTTCAACGCACATTATTAAACCATCTGTTAATCACCGGCTAGATGTCCCTCATACAGCAATTAATGAAGTCCTAATCATGACGCTGGCTAAAGAAATAAAGCTGGATGTTGCAGAAACTCGTTATGACCCAGAGCTATGTGCGGCAATTATTAAAAGATATGACAGAGAAATAGTACAAGGTAAGTTAAAGCGTTTACATCAAAATGATCTTTGCCAAACATTAGGGCTGCCATCAAATAAAAAGTATGAGGCTGAAGGTGGCCCCTCCTTAGTTGATTGTTTTGATGCTGTATTAAAGCAAAGTTCTCAGCCAGCAAAAGATAAGAAGCGGCTTATAGAGTGGGTTGTATTCAATATATTAGTTGGCAATATGGATAGCCATGCAAAAAATTTATCAGTAATGACAGTGGCTAACAAAAAAGAATTAACGCCATTTTATGATATGGTTTGCACCCTAGTCTATCCAAACTTAAGCCGGAAGTTTGCCTTTAAAATTGGCGGTGAAAATAGGCCAGACTGGATAATGCGCCGCCATTGGGAGCGCTTTGCTAATGATACCGCTACAAAACCACAATTTGTCATTAATATAATAACCGATATTATTCAGCGTATTGATAAGTCATTACCCATTGTTGTCAGTCAACTTAAATTTATGTCATCCTTATCAGGTGAAATATTGATGATCGAAAAAATTGATAAAATAATTAATACTGCAATATCAAAAATGCAATCAAGGGTAAGTCACTAAAATTTAACAGCTAATAATGAAGCCGATTAATAAAATGGATTGGTTTTTAAGTTGATTTATGCTGTGGAATATTTATATCGACTCCTTTTGTAAGGTAGAGAGTGCTTGTTCATTTTTCCTCTAATACTGTTTAAGTATTAGCTCGTTAGAGAAAGATAATCCGAGTGTTGATTTTATATAACTGATGTTACGCACCGATTATTATGAATCAACGACTTACAGTTTTTTAGGGTTGCTACAGCTCGCACTCTATCTGAGGAGTGCGTAACATCAGTTATATAATATAAGCCTCATCAAGACTCACTACGATCCTTATATTGCGATTTCCAATTTTTACCTTTATTGAGCGCAGCGCAGACAATTTACTTGCTGCTCAAGTGGTGTTTGTTTCAATAAATTTGCTACAAAATGCTGGCTATAATACGGAATTTGTAAGCTGCCTTTAGCGCCGAAACCATTAAAAATAGCTAGATTTTTATGGTTTGGGTGTTGGCCAATAAAGGGGGCTTTATCAAGGGTTGTTGGGCGTATATTAGCTTGTTGCTTATCTAGTGTCGCAGAATGTAGTGATGGATAAGTTTGCCTAAGTGATTCTAGTAGTTTCTGTTTTGCCTGAGCGGTCGCTTGAGTGTCCAAATTATTGTTGTCAAAGCTTGCGCCTGTGCGAAAACGATGTGTATCTAGTGGAATGAGCCAGTGCCCATAGTTGAGCATTTCCGGAATCAGTATTTGTTCTGTGCTCATTGTGAGTATTTCACCTTTGGCTAATTGGAAAGGAAGATAGTTAAACCAAGGATTGTAAATGGCTTGGTAACCCTCACAAAAGATGACCTTTTTTGCTGTTATGCCTTGCCAAGTGACTTGTTTATTAATTTGTAAGTCTTGATAATCAAATTGACAAGCTTGATAGCATTGTTGTTCTTGAAAATATGTTTTTAGGCTGCTTAATAGTTTTTGTGTGAGTAAATAGCCGGTTTGTTTTTGTTGAATTAGACCAAGTGGCGCGTGAATTGAATCGGGAGCTTGCTTCAGTTTGGGTTCTAGGTAATTAAGATAGTTTGGATCTTGGCGTCGTTTTTGGTAACTTAGCTGTTCTTTCTCGTTACGGATAATACGTAACATGCTTTTTTCTATATAAAAGTCCTCCTGAAAAAACTGGCTTAATGTTTGGTAGGTTTTTTTTGCGCAGGGTAGCAGGGTGTCGATATTATTATTTTTGACTAAGCGCATGCCAGTTACAGGGTTGATAAGTCCTGCGGCAATTTGTGAGGCGTTTTCTTGTTGGTTGTCGATTAGGTGAATGCTGCAACCGTGTCGTATTAATTCCCAGCTGAGTAGGCTGCCGGCTAGTCCTTGGCCAATAATCAGGTAGTCTACTTGTTGGGTCATGTTTATTATTGGGGTAAGCACTTTAGGGGCGAGCACGGAAATAACTTCGGCACAACGGGGAGCGAATCTTTAGTCCAGTTTTATAATGCAGGCTAAAGACCTGCGCTCCATTTTAAGATATATCTTATTGCGAGAAAGAAAATGAAACCTTAGTTAGGGCTCAAAGTATTTTGTGCGTTAAATTTTATGCCATCCCACGCTGATTTCATGAAATTTCTAATATTCTGGTGACTGTTGCCATTGGAGTCGTTTAGCACGTCTTGATAAAAATCACCGAATAAATTTAAAGTTTGCTCTTGATTAAGCTGATTAAGTTGGGCAAAAGCAAAGATTTTGCATGAACCTTCATTAGTTCCCGCCTCATTAATCACGGTATTATTCCCTAAGCCGTTACTAAAGGTGGTTGGTGTGTATTGGTAATGTTCATTAATAATCGCCATAGTGTCATCAAAGCTGACTTTTTGGTTGGATTTTACTTTTTTTAGGAATGTGTTTAGAGACATGTTTTTCAGGTTCTTAAGGGTTAAGTTTCCACTGTGATTCTGCTAGCCAAGTATTAAAATCAGTAACAGATTGAGGTTTGTTAAGATAGTAACCTTGAGCAATATCACACTCGTAATCTTTTAATTTAGCCATAATTTCGGCATCTTCTACGCCTTCAGCTACTACCTGTAAACCTAGGTTATGAGCTAGGTTGATTGTCGCTTTGACTATCACAGCATCATTGTCGCTGTGTAAAATATCTTGGACAAAAGAGCGGTCAATTTTTAGTTCAGCTAAGGGCATTTTCTTTAGATAAGCCAAAGAGGAATAGCCAGTACCAAAATCATCAATAGAAAGTTTATAGCCCATTTCATGCAGTCGTTGAATGATTTCTAAAGCTTTTTCAGGATCAGTCATAATCGACCCTTCGGTGATTTCTAAGACAATCCATTTCGGATTAACTTGAGTTGCAGCTTGAATGCCGGCGATTAAGTCAGGGAGTTCAGGGTCGTGTAAATCTTTGGCGGATAAGTTGATTGAAATGGTTAAATCTTTACCTTCTTGGTGCCATTGAGCGCAGTCAGTAAAAGCTTGTCGAATAACCCAAGCACTTAGTTGTTGTATGCTACGGGTACGTTCCGCCATGGGAATAAATTCATCGGGTGAAATAAATCCATGTTTTGGGTGATTCCAGCGGACTAGTGCTTCTGCACCATAAACGGAGTCTGTCTGTACGTTAACTTTGGCTTGGTAGTATAAGGTTAATTCATTGCGCGTAAAGGCGTGGCGTAATTCACTCATTAACGTTAAACGGTGTGGGCTATGTGCATCAAAGCTTGGATCATAAACCGCATAGCCTTCTTTATTGTTGCGTGCCATATATAAAGCAACGCCGGCTCTTTGTACCAGAGTATCGACATCTTCGCCGTGCTCAGGAAAATGAACTATACCCGTTGCTGTGTGTACAGCCACCTGTAGTCTTTCAACTACAAAGGCGGTTTGCATGCTTTGTTGAATGTTTTTGGCGATCCGTAGGGTATCGAGCTGTGAGTCGTTGATCAGGATACTAAAAGTGTTGCCTTCTAGTCGGGCAATGTTTTCTTGGAATTTGAATACGCCCTGTAAACGAGAAGCTATTTGTTTTAGTATTAAATCACTACTATTACGGCCTAGTGTATCGTAAACATCCTTATAATTTTCGATTTCAAATAATAAAATTGAGAGCGATTTATTTTGATTATTAGCCGATAAAATGGCCTGCTCAACGCGGTCGTAAAAGAGTGAACGGTTGGGTAAATCAGTTAACGCATCGTGGGTAGAGGAATAAGCCGCTTGTTTTTCTAGTGTTGCGGTTTGAGTGCGTAGTTCTGCAGTTTGATCGAGAATCATTGCGCTGGCTTGGTAAGCAATAATGGAGCTGGAGTATTGTCCCCAAAAACCAAATATAAAAGGTAGGGCATCTAATATCCATAAGCCTACATTATTTTGTTGTGCATGCATGATACCCGCGGCTGAAATATCGCCACTAGTGTAAAAGCTGACGATTAGCGTAGCGATAATAATACTGGCTACAGCAATGGCAATACCTTGATAAGCAGTTTTACTTGCTTGTCCTTTAAGCGCATTAACATTTAGGAGTAATTGGGTGCTTTCCAGTTGCTGAACCATGGCTTATTCCTTTTGCTTTAGTATCTGGGTGTATTTAGGAGCGAGAATTCAATAATACCCGAGTCTGATCGGTTTTTTGACTCCACGAGCGGGCTAGAAAAACAGTTGCGTAGCTCGCTATGCGCCTGTTTTTCTAACACATCCGTGAAGCCGAAATCTTGTGTCATACTTTTGGGCAGCAATTCTCAATTTAGGAGCATCAATATAAATCAATTAGTTAGTTACAGTTGTTTTATGTTTCAATCCTGAATGATTTTTTAGCACTCAGTGCCTTTTCTATGCAAAAAAGGCACTTTTTTCAATTTTAATTCCAGTTTGTGTGATTTTTATTGAAATTACTTAATAATTTAAAATTTCAGAAACGTGTATTTAAACCATGTCCAAGCATAAGTCATTAATTTTCTTTAAATTGAGAATTGCTGACTTTTGGGTATTATTACCTCTCACTCCTTAGGAATCAAAATCTAATAATATCCGCAAGCACTGCCAGTCCTTTGAGGACTGGCAGTGCTACATAACCTAAAGTTTCGGGTTTTATTGAGTGTGTATTCCTTAGCGTAGTAGTGCTGTTATTGTAGAGAAGTGTTCATGTTGCGAGTTTTTTAACCATTCAAATAACACGGATTCAAAATTGCTAATCGTTGCACCTTGCGCTTGTAAGCGTTGTAGAGCGTAAAATTTATTTTCAGCTTTACGTGAACATACTGCATCTTCAACGATATGCACTTGATAGCCTTGCTGCATAAGTTCTAACGCAGATTGTAGTATGCAAACGTGAGTTTCTTGACCTACAATAATGATTTGTTTGCGTGCAGTTTTTTCTAGTGCGTTTTGAATGTTGTCCGCCGCTAAACAAGAAAATCCCGTTT
>CBDVDU010000058.1:0-11717 GCA_965372825.1 uncultured Gammaproteobacteria bacterium
AGGGTGTGCTTTAGCCCGCCAGATTTTAAAGCATTATCTTACTAGCGGACTGAAGTCCGCCCTACCTTCGCTTATTTTTGCCACCTTTTTACATATTCCATTACAATACTAGCTACGTTCAAACCCATACCTTTAACTTATGCTAACACTTCTTGATCCCGATCAAGCTGACCAAGCCTTCCCCTCCATATCAACGGCCTTAACCGATCCTGATGGATTGCTCGCCGTAGGTGGTTGCTTGTCAACACAGCGCATTATTAACGCCTATCGACAAGGTATTTTTCCTTGGTACAGTGATGAAGATCCGATTTTGTGGTGGTCACCCAACCCGCGTTTAGTCGTCTTTCCAGATCAATTACATATTTCAAAAAGCTTGCAAAAGACACAGCGCAAACAAACATTCCAACTCAGCTTTGACACCGCCTTTGCAGATGTAATACAAGCTTGTTCCATGCCTAGAGCTCAAGAATCAGGTACTTGGCTACTCCCAGAAATGCAAGCTGCTTATATCCGCTTACATGAGGAAGGTCATGCGCATTCTATGGAAGCTTGGTTTCAAGGTGAGCTAGTCGGTGGTTTATATGGCATTGCCATAGGCCGAGTTTTTTTCGGGGAATCCATGTTTCACACCAAAACCGACGCCTCAAAAATTGCCTTTGTTGCACTGGCACAACAGTTAACTGAATGGGGCTACCAATTGATTGACTGTCAAGTGCATACTGACCACTTAGCTAGCCTTGGTGCAGAGGAAGTACCACGCTCAGACTTTGCCATTTTATTACGTAGATTTCTACAAAACAAACCTCACGCTACCGCTTGGCAAAAATGATTTCTATCCCTTTATATCTTGATACCGAACAAGACTGTAGTTACTTAGCAGAGCATAAGTCGCAGTTCGCTTATATACACCCAGAGTTTCAACTGAGCACAGAAATTTACTCGCAACTCATTGAACAAGGATTCAGACGCAGTGGCGGTCACGCCTATCAGCCTTACTGTACAAATTGCCAAAAATGCGTTCCCGCTAGATTAGCCGTAAATGACTTTCAGGCATCGAGGCAACAGCGCAGAACACTGAAAAAAAATGCCGCCCTACAAGTCATTATTAAGCCAGCGCAATTCGAACAAGCCCACTTCGAGCTATATCAACAATATCAACGCAGTCGCCATACCGAAGGCAATATGGCCGATGCCAGCGCCGAAGACTATATCAGCTTCTTATCTAGTGACTGGTGCAATACCTTATTTGTCGAATTTTCTTGTGCGAATGAATTAGCGGGTGTCGCGGTTGTTGATCTCTTAGATAATGCCTTATCGGCTGTTTATACTTTTTTTGATCCTAAATTTTCTCAACGTAGCCTGGGTGTTTATGCCGTCTTATGGCAAATTGAACATGCTAAATCATTGGGTTTAGAATGGCTCTATCTAGGCTACTGGATAGCCGACTGCCAGAAAATGTCCTATAAAATCAATTACCAACCGCTACAAGGTTTAATTGATCATCAGTGGAAAAAAATTACATAACCTAAATTCAGGTAACAACATAGCAATCCTTTAGCATATCTAAAGATACGCAATACCTAGCCTGCTGTAATTCTCCACATAAGACTATGAACTTAGGAATACAGACTTAATAATATCCGAAAGTTTACATTCTAATGTAGCCTGTATGGAGTTTACGGAATACAGGAAGCGCAGTGCATTCAACTTCCCGTATTCCGCAAGCTTCATACGAGCTACACAAAGTTTCGGGTTTTATTGAAATCTCGTTCCTTAGCACATGCTTGACACTATCAAACTAAGTCCATGCCCCATCAAAGGGGAATCTATCGTCCAAACAAGCTTAGTTTTTAGACTTCATTTTTGCAATATGAAGCTTATACTGTTCAGCAGTTAATACTCCGCTGAAACCGTTTCTTTGATGAGCGTGATCAAAGAAATAAGTCCTCGGCAATTCACCATACCAACGATTATCAATACTATAACGTAAGGCGGGGGAATTATCCTCAGCAAAGCCCCACTGCTCTATATCATCTAGTTTTTCTTGTTCGATAATCTCGCGCATATCAGCAAAATATTCTAGGCCATCAACGGAAAGCATGACAATATTTAACTCAGGATTCTGCTGGTGAATTTGCTGAATTAATGCCATTTCCGATAAACAAGCCGAACAAGTAACCGACCAAATTACTAATATAAATGGCTGGCCTTTATGTGTATTTAAAATATGCTGATAAGCATCTGTTTGGAATAATTTAATTTCCGGCTGCTGAGCATGCGCAGTAGATAGAAAAAATACGCAGAGTAGACATATTGTTATAACAAATTTCATTTACTTACCTCAATAAAACGATAACCTTCTAATTGCGTCATCCAAGATATAAAAATACGCCCCTTATAGGCTAGCAACTGAGGGTAGCCTGCTGCTGATAAAGTACTAAAAACTTTTTTAGCAATTTGCCAAGTATTAGCCCTATTATCGGATTGTTGAATATAAAGGCTCGTTTCCCTGCCATCAAACTCTGTCCAAGCTAACACAACCCGTTTATCTGCGCTAATAACATCTGGATGACTAGGTAAAAACTCTATTTGACCTATCGACATTGGCTCCGAAACCGTTGCACCATAATTATCAGTTTGTGCGTAGAAAATCCCCTGCCGCTTATTGCCTAATGAAAACCAAGTCAAATGACTTCTGCCTTGTTCATCTATGGCTAAAGCTGGGCCATGTTCAGGGCAAGCATCAATCACCCAGTGATCATCAGAAATGTGCTGAGGTACCGACCATTCAGCCTGATTATTTTGTGTTAATAAGGCGTGGTCTCGCGCGCCATCAGCAAATACCATACGCATTAATATCACTGGCAAACCTTGCGGTGACAAACTAACCGCGCTACGACAACAACTACACACTGCATGCGAAACTAGTGAATTCTTCAGCGCCCCCTTATTAGCACCTTCACTTTTTGCATGATACAGCGAAAGCGCGCCTGCACCGAGTGCAGCATTATTATTTGGATCACGCTTATCATGCCAAAAGAAATGCACATTACCTTGCTTATCTAGCAACATTTTATCCATATAATGCATATCCGTCGCCGCATGATCACTTATTAATTTCGAAGCAGAAAAGCTTCTGCCAAAGTCATCTGAATAACTAAAATAGCTAGTTGATTTTTGCTGCTCATCAGCATAATAAAGAATGTAAATTCGCCCTGTCTGATCAACCTTAATCGCCGGAGGATTTTCTGCCCAAGCACTGATTTTCTGCGCTTTTTTATTAACTTTAACTGGCTGACTATAACTTAAACCTAGATCTTTGGAGTAATCGGCATAAACAAACCTAGATCCAGGTAATACACGCCACAATGTGCCATCTGAGGCAAAAGTCAGAGCTAAAGTATTTTTTAATATTTCAACAGGCAGGTTGTTATGCTTATTTGACGTAGCAGCCTGAGCACTTGCTAATCCAAGCAAAAATAACAAAGGGAATAATAGCGGTTTATAAACCATTAATATGTTCTTCATAGGCAAAAGAATAGCTTAAAAGTATTGAGATATGAGTATTTATTCGCACTGTATGGATACAACCCACCTTGTAGTCCGAAAACACTCAAAAAGTGAGCTAAAGCTACACTTTACAGAGCTGTTTCCTTAGGAATCAAATTTCAATAATATCCGAATTTTATTTTAATGTGCATTCCTTAGGCATAAAAAAAGCCACCAGCTTTACAGCGGGCGGCTTTCTTCAAAAGCTATGCAACTGAACTAGACAAGCTAGCTCAACATTGTTACTTATTTTTTTGCTTTAGCTTTAGCTTTATTACGCTCTTGTACTTCTTTAATCACTTCATCAGAAATGTTTCTAGGACATGGCATGTAATGAGAGAATTCCATAGAGAATTGTCCACGACCTGATGTCATCGTACGTAAATCACCGATATAACCAAACATTTCGCTTAAAGGCACATCTGACTTAACACGGACGCCAGTAACACCTGCTTCTTGTGATTTAATCATACCGCGACGACGATTTAAATCGCCAATAACATCACCGACATGGTCATCAGGAGTAAAAGTATCAACATGCATAACAGGCTCAATTAACTGAGGACCTGCTTTAGGAATAGTTTGACGAAAAGCTGATTTAGCCGCGATTTCAAATGCAACTGCAGATGAATCTACTGCATGGTAACCACCATCCAATAAAGTCACCTTAAAGTCTAAACAAGGAAAGCCCGCTAAGACACCCTCACCAATCATACTTTTAAAACCTTTTTCAACAGCTGGCCAGAATTCTCTAGGAACGTTACCACCCGTTACCTTTGATTCAAATACGAAACCTGAGCCTGGCTCACCC
Source organism: uncultured Gammaproteobacteria bacterium (assembly GCA_965372825.1). Classification (GTDB taxonomy): domain Bacteria; phylum Pseudomonadota; class Gammaproteobacteria; order Methylococcales; family Methylomonadaceae; genus Methyloprofundus. Next base: position 4,361 of record CBDVDU010000058.1, read on the forward strand.
GGCTCAATTTTGTAATCAATTTTACCAAACTGACCAGAACCACCTGATTGCTTTTTGTGTGTATAGCTATCTTCAACCATTTTAGTAATAGTTTCACGATAAGCTACTTGTGGTTTACCCACTTCAACATCAATACCGTAAGTACGCTTTAGAATATCAACTTTAATATCTAAGTGTAACTCACCCATTCCTCTCAGAATAACTTCGCCACTTTCTTGATCGGTTTCAACACGAAAAGAAGGATCTTCCGCTACCATTTTACCAATAGCAATACCCATTTTTTCAGAACCGGCTTTATCTTTTGGTGAAACAGCAATTGAGATAACAGGATCAGGAAATACCATAGGCTCTAATGTAGCAGGATTCTTAGGATCACATAATGTGTGACCTGTTTGTACATTTTTCATCCCTACAACGGCGATAATATCACCCGCTTGTGCCGTATCAATTTCAATACGCTCATCAGCATGCATTTCCACCATACGACCAATACGCTCTGTTTTACCGGTAAAGCTATTGAGCAGTGAATCACCTTTATTCAATCTACCTGAATAAATACGAATAAATGTTAAAGCTCCATAACGGTCATCCATAATTTTGAAAGCTAAAGCACGGAATGGTTTATCGACATCAACAATAGCAAACTCACCCGTTTCCACACCCTCGTCATCTACTTCTGGCTGTGGTTTAACTTCAGTAGGACAAGGTAGGTAATCAATAACCCCATCCAAGACTAATTGAATACCTTTGTTTTTAAACGCAGATCCACAGTAAGTCGGGAAGAAATCAAGATTGATGGTTCCTTTACGGATACATGCTTTAATCGTTTCTATACTTGGCATTTCACCTTCCAAGTAAGCTTCCATTGCTTCGTCATCTTGCTCTAAAGCGGTTTCGATTAATGTTTCACGCCATTCAGCGACATCATCTACCATATCGGCAGGAACATCTTGAATTTCGTAGTTTGTTGGATCACCTGAATTATCCCAAACCCATGCTTTTTCAGTTAATAGATCAACCACACCAACAAAATCATCTTCCGTACCAATAGGCAATACCATCACTAATGGATGAGCACCGAGTACATCTTCAATTTGTTTAACAACACGGTAAAAATCAGCACCCAAACGGTCTAATTTGTTAACCAAAATAACACGCGCAACTTCTGAATCATTTGCATAACGCCAGTTAGTTTCTGATTGCGGCTCTACACCACCTGAACCACAGAATACACCAATACCACCATCTAGTACTTTTAAAGAACGGTAAACCTCGATAGTGAAATCAACGTGACCCGGTGTATCAATAATATTGAAACGGTGATCCTTCCAAAAACAAGAAGTTGCAGCAGACTGAATAGTAATCCCGCGCTCTTGCTCTTGTTCCATGAAATCTGTTGTCGCAGCACCATCATGTACTTCGCCTAGCTTATGGATTTTACCCGTTAGCTTTAGAATTCGTTCCGTTGTTGTCGTTTTTCCCGCATCAACGTGCGCGAAAATACCAATATTTCTGTAAAGGGATAAATCTGTCATTGTTGTACTCTAAAAGGTTGGGTATAAAAACCGTTCTAGTAATTGAATTACATCAATTACTAGCGCCTATGTTTAGTAATGAAGTGCTATAAGGGCTTATTCATTACTTTTCTAGGCATTAAAAAACCTATTATTTTACCCTACTTTATAGGTAAAGAAACAGGCTAATTAAAATTTTATTTTTAACGCGCTTTATGCACCAAAAGATTGATTTAATAATGCATTATCTAATTTGCCAGCACGGAAACTATTACCTGACTCTACAGCGGTAACAATCACGCTTGCAGGGCTAAATAGCATGCCATCAATTTTAAAGAAATCATATTTTGCATCCTTAAAAACTTGCGCAAAAGGCTTGCCGTAGTCTTTAGACGTTGAGCTAGGCAGTGCCGTTGCTAATTTTTCTGCCTCTTCATCGCTCCCTTTAACAAAAATATGTACCAAGCCAGCAAATAAAATTGCATCATTAGTACGCCCCATAGCCTGTACAAAATCAGGGTGTGGAGGACATAACGGCGCACTCCCCATGCCGTCAATAATATTTTCTAAAGGAAAGTGTAATTCGTGAGCTTTGTGCATCGCGACTTCTAAAACTCGTCCGACAACTTGAACACCACCCGCTAAACTACTCGTAGGTGTAACAATGATAGTTAATTTATCAAAGGCAACACCACAGGCTTTAGCAATTTTTTCCACGATTTCTATCGGTGGAATGGCATCATTTTCAATCACTAAAGTCGCAGTTTCTGCTTTATCATTGTAATCAAGCTCTTTATAAAGCCCTTCAACAGGCACTGTTTGGCCGTCTTTTTCTTTCGTTGCCATAGCTCTTGCTGGACCTGAACCTAAAGCAAAATATTTTTCATGCGACAAACTCCAGCCTGCGTACTGACTACCTAAACACGCTAACACAGGATTACTTGTATGGACATTCACAGTCAAAGGCCAATTTTCAGTATAAGATGAATGTGACAAGGAAACTGTCCCCATGCCACCTAAACAAATTTCAGTAATAATGCGTCCAGCTTCAAGCCCGCCGGGCACTTCAATACCGGCATCAATAATGGTACAGCCATTGTCTAACTTTTGTACTTTCAGTCTTAACTTATCTGCATTATCGAGTAACTCTTGCACCAGAGGTTGAGTCAGTTTATTAACGCTCGCTGTATATTCCATATTGATTTTTACCTATTTAATATTGTGTTTTCTATCATTTTTTGCCGATCCAGTAACTGCACTAAAGTCTGCTGAACCGTTTTTCCATGCGCCATAATACTACAAATTGGCTGCCCTGCTTGAATACATACATTATTTTCTGGTCGGTCAAAGCTCCATTCAGGCCATTTTACTAAAAATTTAACTTGGCTGGGCTGTACCGCATAAATAACCTGCATAGCACGTATAGAGCTATCTTTAACATTAGTAGAAAATTGCCCCGAAATATGCGCACTGATTAAATCTAGTTCGGGGTACAACATAACACTGGCCGGCGGACGTAAATTTATTTCCAAAAAATAACATCGCTGACCGTCCCAAATAAAATCTAAGCTACCGAGTCCTTGTAAGTGATAATAACCAACTAATTTCTCTATCCAACCTGTAACTCTTTCCTGCTCAATTTCTGGCAAAATCTGATCATGAATTATGCCTGCAAAAGTAAAGTTATTTTGATTAAGCGGCCATTGCCTATGAAAACCAATAACTTGAGCTTGTTGGCCGTCCGCACAAAATAGAACCGACCCCGCCTGTCCTAGGCAAAACCTTTGATAATACTCGTTTGTACCCGCCCCCTTACTAGACCGTCTAATACCGATACCACCGACATGATCAACAGGCTTTATTAACCAGCGCGACGCATCTTTCGGCGGCGAGAAACAGCTTTCAGGATACTGAATATTAAATTTATTGAGCTGACTAAAAAATTCTTTTTTGTTTCGGAATTGCTCAAAGACCTTAGGTGTATTACCGGCAATTTGAAAGTTTTTAGCCAACCAAACTAAAGTACTTTGCTGGCCTTCTAAGCCACCACCATACAGCACTAACCGTATTTTAAAATGCAACTGCAACAACTCTATGGCACTACGCACTTCTGATAATGCTAATCTCTCTACCTGACAAACCTGCTCCGCCATAGCCAAAGTATCTTGATCTGCAAATAAATCAATCACAATAACTTTATAATTTGCTTTATACGCCAATTCCGCCAGCATTCGCCCAGAATTAGCAATAACCAGCAGACAGTCAAGCAAGCACTTCTCCGCCACTGTTGCGAGCACTGACCACTAATATTTCAAGATTCTCACAACCTGAAAACTGCTGCTCTACCTGTTGTTTTAATTTTTCTGCGACGTTAATGCCTTGCACAGCACAAAATCCCGTTGGCCCCCAAGAGGTTTGTCCAATAGCGACTGCGCCCTGCGCTTGTAAATAAGTCATTGCTGCGGCAACTTCTTGACTAGCAAATACCCCCCCTTGCGCACCAGAAAAGTGTTCACCGACTGAGGACTGTAACTGAGTAATAACATCACCAAATAAATTGATATTATTTTCCGCTAACGCAGGTAATCCCTGCATCATCAATAAATAACATAAGCGCGCAGCCTCTGACTGCGGAAACGGCGGCAATTCCTTGAAAGCCTGTATTTCATCCGCACCATGCAAACCTTGGCCGCGTTTATCAAAGACCAAAATAAAGCGCCAATCGTCAGGAACATTCATCCGTGAAATAACCGGCGGCGTAATTGTCTGCTCACCACGGCCACCATCGACAACCAAACCACCTTGTTCAAAAATGGCAATACCAATTCCAGAGCGTGCCCCGCGCGCTGTTAAAGCGGCAATATCACGCACACTTAAACCCAAATCATAAAAAGCATTTAACGCCATACCAATCGCAATTGCCATTTGTGTGCCAGAGCCTAAACCAACATGCTCAGGAATACTCGATTGCAATTCTAGGTGCAGCTGATCAGAAACATTCAAAGCAGAACAAAGACTTTGAATACAAGACAATGCACGCTCAGAAGCATGGCCGCTTACAGTTAATGTATCAGCATAACTCAGCGATAAAGTCGTGTTAATTTCATTCAAAGCCACCCCGATACTACCAAAGTGTCGACCCAGTGAACCACTTAAATCGATAAAGCCCATATGCAAACGTGCGGGCGCAATAACTGTAATTTTGGGATGCGAAGTTTTCAAAAGTAATACACACTAGAAACGAGTAAAGGATGGAATTATACAGGATAGTTCGCTATTTTTGTGCCGCCTGTACTAGTAAAGATAATTCAGATAAATCGTTCAGAATAATACCCGCCAATGCTTGCATACTCTCATTCACTAACATAGAAGGCACAAGCACCGAAAAAGCATTGGCATTTTTAGCGGCTAATAAACCGGTTAATGAATCTTCGACCACCAAACATGACTGAATGTCCTGCCCTAAGCTATTAGCAGCCTGCAAAAATATATCAGGTGCTGGTTTGGGCGCTTGCACATGATCACGACAAATTAATAACTCAAAAAAACCCTCTATACCTGCGTAGCTCAAACACTCGCGAGCATTTTTTTCTGGGCTATTAGTCGCCAAACAATAAGGAATTTGCTTGTTTTTTAACACAGAAAGTAAGTCATGAACGCCTTTTTTTACGGCAATACCGTCACGACTTACCGCGGCACGCCAAAATTCAGAACTCAGCGGATAAAATTCAGCTAAAGGAAAATCATCACCCAAAGCCTGAGTTAGTCTTAGTTCTATCACCGAAAAAGGTAACCCTGACAATCCCGCGCAAAACGCATCACTTAACTGATAACCTAAAGCACTCGCAGCTTGCTGCCAAGCATTAAAATAGGTGATCTCAGTATCCAAAATCAGGCCATCCATATCAAAAATTAGCGCATTAAAATCAGGCAGTCGATTCACAAAACCTCTAACACCTTAATATATTCGCCTTCTGCTTCACGACTAGATCCCACCAAAATCCGCGCCTGACCTGTGCTTGATACTTCTAATTGCCCAGACACTTCGATACACTCGCCCTGCTCCGCTTGCCCAGTATACGTTGCGGTATAACACACGACTTCAGAAGCTTGTTCATGTTCGATTAAAAACCTTGCTGGATAATCAAAGCCATATTGCACATCAAGCACCGTTGCTTGAATCAGTATCATGCCTTTTTTTTGATAGCTACTCGACTCTGCTTCCGAGCTTAATTCTAATAAATTCAAATCAAATTTACGATTATTAATCAGCGCTTTATTGTATTTTCTCTGCTCATGCCAAACATAATCTGCATAACTTAAATCACACTGTCGCCGCTGGTAGGACTCTAACCAATCCTGCTCAGCAAGTTGCTGCAATTGGCAGTGTTGTATCAATTGCTGAATCAGCCCTCTAAGCTGATGAAATTTTTCGCGACCGTAAACCACTAAATCAATATCCGAGTTAAGGTTTTGCGCGCCAATCAATAAAGACCCAGTGATACCTATACTCTTCAAATCAACCCCTTGAGCTAATAGCATCTGACATAACTCAAGTAAGTCCTGCTCAACAATATCTGGATTTTTTTTAGCTAATAAGTCCTGTAGCCGCTGCTTAGGTTGATGATGAATAAGGATGGATTGAACATTGACCGCATGTAAAGCCGCCGACTTTACTTGCGAAAAGAATAAATATTGAGGGTAATGCTCGGCTAATAATTGATTAGCTTCTTGTGTACCCAGCTTTCGCCATGAGGAGCCTTGCTGTACATAACGCAAAAAACAAAGCACTTTATCTTGCTCTAATCCTTGATCAACAACAGCAAAAACTAACCCTTCAGTTGTTTGAATAAAATCTTTAGGTAAATAACTAACAACCACTAAGCTTTTTCAACCCGATTTCTCCCTTTTTCCTTAGCGCGATATAAGGCATCATCAGCCGCTTTAGTGACCTCATCACCACTTTTAAACTGTCCTTGATAAGTCGCCACACCTAAACTCAATGTCACATGATCAGCAACTTTCGATCCTGCATGAGTAATATCCAGCTTAGAGACAGAATCTCGAACCTTTTCAGCAAAAATCGCCGCCCCTTGCAAGTCGGTACTCGGCAACACAAAGGTAAACTCTTCACCACCATAACGACATGCTAAGTCTGTAGGCCTTGTACAAGCATTAGCCAATGCCAATGAAACATCTGCTAAACATTGATCGCCTTTCTGATGTCCATATTTATCATTATAAAGCTTAAAAAAATCAATATCACACAACACAACTGACAGCGGCTTTTTCTCGCGCTTAGCCAGCTTAAATTCTCTATCTAAAGTTTCATCAAAATTACGTCGATTCGCCAGCCCCGTTAATTGATCAAACATCGACAAATGCAAAAGCGTCTTATTTGCCTCAAGCAAACTATCCTGCGCTTGCTCAAGCTTCTGTCGCATCCTATAAATACGCTCCATTGCAGTAATTTGCAATTGCAGGCGTAAAGGACTAATCGGCTTTTCCATATAGGCATCGCCGCCAGCTAAAATGCCTTGCGTATATGAATCATCATCCACTTTAGTGGTTAAGAAAATAATAGGGAACCAATCGTCACCTTTAATTTCACGTATTTTTTGAGTTGCTTCAAAGCCATTCATCCCTGGCATTTCAACATCCATCATAATAAGGTCAACCGAGTTTTCTTTTATATATTCGACGGCATCATTTCCAGACTCCATATGTATAGTCTCATGACCTAATGAAGAAATGCATTCTGCAACCAGCATACGAATCGATTTACTATCATCAACAATCAAAACTCTCATTACTATTCCATACGGCTATACGAAAATATATGC
>CBDVDU010000059.1:0-11557 GCA_965372825.1 uncultured Gammaproteobacteria bacterium
TGGTGCACGCTAAAGTCAAAACGCCCTGAGATCTTAACTTGTAATTCATTACTACTTTTATTTAAAAAAACTTCAACTGTCATGTCGTATTCCTGAAATATTAATTACTCAATTACATTGCTCTAGCAATAGAAAAAATACATATAAAACTTAAAATAAATCAATCTCACCTTCTTCCATTGTGTTCTGTGAAACCGCTTTCTTTTCTTTTATTTTCCATTGCGTCTGCATATCTTTAAATCGCTGCACACCAGCTTCTAATTCATTTTTTTGCATAGCGATATCGGATATTTTAAAGCTTCCTAAGCCAACTTTAACCTCGTCACTCAAAGCTTGAAAATGATGCGCATTGCTTTGTAAAAATTCGATTTGCTGGCGTGTCATATCTTCAAATTGCAAGGCACGAATAGCACCGCCAACGGCTTGCTCCATTTGACTAGAAAGCCCTGATACTTGCTTTAATTGCACTGAGATATTAGCATTCATCGTACCAATATCGACCATCATATCGTCAATATGTGACTTAGAAGTAATCGCGACATTCATATCTCTTGATGCCATTTTTTCAATCATTTGCTTCGCATTCTTAATATTTGCACGGGACTCACCGACTACCTTTTTGATTTCTTCACTAAATTTATCAGAATGTTTAGATAAATTCCTAACTTCATCAGCAACCACCGCAAAGCCCCGCCCTGCTTCACCCGCTCTTGCGGCTTCAATTGCCGCATTCAACGCTAATAAATTTGTTTGGTCAGCAATCCCTTGTACATCAGCCAGTAATACGCCAATCTTCTGCATGTGCTCATCGACATCACTGACCACTGCAACCATCTCCATACTTTGTTTGCTGACTTCCAAAATATGTTCAATAAAATACGCTAAAACACTATCAGTTTCTTCTGCAAATTGTTGAAAGTTTATCGCTTTTTTACCGCTCCCTTCAGCAGAGGTTCCATCTAGGTTATTCACTAATGAGTGCATAGCACTTGCTTGCTGAACTGAGAGATTATGCATTTCATTAAAGCTATTCGACATGGTTAAAACCGCATCAGAAACAACTCGTTTTACTTGTTCTAATTCACCGACAAAATCAATAATTTCTTGTTCAGTACAGTAATGTAGCGTCTGCAAATACCGATCAACAGCTCCGTCAACTGAAGAGTTTGCATCTTCAAGCTCTTTATCCTCTATAAAATTGGCTTGCTGAGTTTGATAAACAACCAGACATAAAAGTCCAAATAAACTCGGAATAACAATCCAATATAAAGTTTCTATCGAAAAAAATAGTGGCAAAAACAAAGCCCCTACTGTAAACAAACAAGGCCAAACTATTCTTTTCAAAAAAAGCGACATTTTAATTTCCAGACTATTTAACTAAAGCGAGTATTTGCGCGGCAACTTGATCGAGAGGCTGCACATAATGAGCCGCACCTTGACGATAAGCTTCACCAGGCATACCCCAAACGACGCTACTGGCTTCATTTTGAATAACATTTGTTGAACCTGCGTCACGCATTTCTTTCATGGCCACTGCACCATCACCCCCCATCCCCGTTAGCATGACACCAATGGCGTTACTGCCGACATTTTGCGCAATCGAACGAAACATTACTTCCACAGAAGGCTTATGTCTGTTAACAGGAGGACCATCGCTTAATTGACAAACATAACGTGCACCACTTCTAACGATTAATAAATGCTTATCGCCTGGCGCAATATAGATATGCCCAGGCCTAATCACTTGACCCTCTTCAGCTACACAAGCCTTCATTTCTGTTACCTCATCAACATGCTTAGCAAAAGACGCACTAAAGGCAATCGGTAAATGCTGAGAAATAACAATAGCAGGGGTCGTTCGTGGCAAACCTCTTACGACAGCCTTAACAGCTTCCGTTCCGCCGGTTGAAGAACCTAAAGCAATAATTTTTTCTGTCGTAGCAAAATGTTTTTTCGGAGTAGCCGCTTGTATAACAGCATCTGCACTTAATTTTTCAGTAATTTTTGCTGACTGCACATGATGACTGCTGTTACTTACTGGGCTCGTTTCAGAGCGTATATTTGCTTTAGCTGCGGCTTTAACCTTTTCTATTAAATCATCCGCATAGGTCTGTAGTGTATTCGCTACATCGACTTTAGGCTTAGCAACAAAATCCACCGCACCAATAGCGAGCGCGTCTAAAGTCACCGCAGCGCCTTTTTCAGTTAAAGTAGAAATCATAATGACCGGCATCGGTCTTAAGCGCATTAAATTACGCAAAAAAGTCAGCCCATCCATACGCGGCATTTCAATATCTAATGTTAAAACATCAGGCTTTAGTTTCTTAATTTTATCTCTTGCGATAATAGGATCTGCTGCAGTTCCTACAACTTCAATCGTATCTGAAGACTCAAATATTTTGGTCAACATAGTGCGAATAAGGGCGGAATCATCAATAATTAATAAGCGTATTTTTTCCATTTAGAGTATTTCCTTAAAATAATTCAATGTCACTTTCAACCGGCATATCTTTAATACTATTTCCATATCGCTTTTCTCTAATCGCAAGCGTTTCATTATGTATATCTTGAATTTTTTTCATTTTCACTTTACCCGTCAGAGGATAATAATTAACTTTACGCGGATAAATATCGCCTAAATCTTGCGCAAGTAAACGTAAAGCTTCAGCATCTATATAGTCTAGTACAAACTCTATATTCCTTGCTCCCACATCACTCATTGTTGGGATAATTTTGCCACCACCAAATAACTTAATCTCAAGGTTTTTTCGCTTACCACCGTTAGATAATATGGTATTAATTAAATGCTCCATGGCATAATTCCCATAACGCGTGGCATTACCAACCACCGCTTCATCACCGCCTAGCAATCGCGCCTTGGTTGTTTCAGGCAGCATAAAATGATTCATACCCCCTATACCAGATATAGGATCACGAATGCAGGCTGAAATACAGGAACCTAGAACAGTGGTAATAAGCTCATTTTCCTTAGTTACGTAGTACTCGCCAGGCAATAATTTGGCAGCGGCTATATTATTCTGCTTATCCCAATACCGCTTGATTACCTCAAACCCTTCAATGGAAGGAGGTTGTATATTTCCATGCATATTATATGGTTTTATCTCATTTTTCGGTAAATAGTTTTACCTATTAAATCAAAATCCGTCTCGATTTGATGTAGAGACTCCGAATGACCAATTAATAAATGCGAGCCTGTAGCCAATAAAGAGCTATAGCGATTAACTAATTCTTCTTTGGTATCTCGATCAAAGTAAATAATCACATTACGGCAAAAAATAAAGTCGAAATGACCTTTCATCGGCCATTGATTCATCAAATTAAGTTGTTTAAAACGAATACTTTCTTGCAGTTCAGGTTTCACTTTGACTTTATTTGCATTCCCGCCACTGCCTTTTTTGAACCATCTTTTTAAGCGCTCTGTTGATAATCCGCTGACGCGATCATCACCGTAAACGCCTGTTGCTGCTGTTTGCAAAACATTGGTATCTAAATCTGTAGCCAAAATCTTAATATTCCATCCCGTAGGAATATTTTCCAATAATGTCATGGCTATAGAGTAAGGCTCTTCCCCTGTAGAGCAGCCTGCAGACCATACTTTAATTTCTCGGCTAGCATGATTACGTTTTAGTAATTCAGGGATAATAGTATTTTTTACATATTCGAAGTGATGATTTTCACGAAAGAAAGCGGTTAAATTTGTCGTAATCGCATTAATAAACTCTGTAAATTCCGTCTCTTCATTGTTTTGCAAATACTGACAATATTCCTGAAAATTCTTTAGTCCTAGCATTCTTACCCGCCTTGATAAGCGAGAATAAAACATATCAAACTTATCATCTGTAACAATAATGCCAGAATGACTATTTGATATTGTTCTCAGTACCTCAAAATCTGCTCTGGTATATTCAAACTCACGCTGCTTTTCCATCGGTATTTATCCTTTTTTTATACGGTGAGCTGGTTAGAAAAAACCAGCTGCTGACTGATCAACACCTAGCATATTATCGATACCTAACAATTCTGCTGCCTCTATAAACCTATCTGAGGGAAAATCAAAAATAATATCTTTACCTAACTTAAATGCCTCCTGCTTTAAAACAACTAACAATTGCAAACTCGCAGTATCGATACTATTAACATTAGCAGCATCAATTTCCAAGCTATCATTATCCTTTAAGGCTTGCATTAATTTACCGTGTAACTCTGTCACCGTATTAATATTCAGCGTAGCATCTAAAATAATTTGTGAATTATCTATCAACTCATTAATTTCCGGCTCACTTAATGACTCCTGACTGCTTAATTCCTCAGTAGGGCCTGACTCATCCACTACTTCACTGCTAATTTCATCAACCTGCTCCATCAAAGATTCTTCTGAAGCAGGCGTTTCATCATCGTCATTGATCCAAGCAAGTGGATCAAAACCAATTAAGCTTTCATTATTTTTTGTCGTCATTTACATTACCTTATCTTCAAGAAAAGCGTCAGCTAAGTCACGAAAATCTTGTGCTGAACGACTTCTGGGTCGATACTCCAAAATTGTTTTACCAGAACTAGGACACTCAGCTAATACAGAGGACTCTCTGATCACTGTTGCTAGCACTTGTTGAGGGAAATGTTTTAACATAGTATTTAACACTTCCTTAGATATGCGTCTCCTCGTTACATATCTAGCCATAACCAATGAAATTTTGTATTTCTTCTTTAAAGCACTTTCAAAGCGTTTTAAAGTACCTACTAAATGTGACAATCCTTGTAATGCTAAAAAATCGCTCGTCATCGGAATTAAAATTTCATCCGCAGCAAATAATGCATTAGCGACTAACACGCCTGAAGAAGGCGGGCAATCAACAAAAACAAAGTCTTGATCCTGTAAATTCTCATGTAAGGCTTTACGCAGCAAATCACCACGCTTTGCACCACCATCGGTCAACTGTTCAATCTCTTGTAACCGCGGTCCAGCAACAATGAGTTGTAAATTATCACGCGCCGCAATTACTTGTTGCTCAATATCTTTTTCATCTAGCATTACCGCATCAATACCGCTAATTTGCATCGATGTGACTCCAAAGGAGACAGCCAAATGCCCCTGAGGATCTAAATCAATAACCGTTACTTTATAGCCTTTTTTAGCCAAAGCATGCGTTAAATTAGTCGAAGTTGTTGTTTTACCAACGCCTCCTTTTTGATTAATAATAGCAACGACCCTAACACTCATAACAAGCCTGGTATGCCTTCAAAATCATCAGGATTAAGCAATTTATCGACATCTAAAAGCATAATCATATTTTGTTTATAAACGTAAATACCACGCATATATTGAGTATCAATTTTACTACCTAGATTTGGTTTTTCTTTTATATCCGCTAGTTTAATATCTAAAACATCAGAGACAGAGTCAGCCACAATACCGATAATATTAGTGCCCTGTTTTGATTCAACACACAAAACAATCACCACTGTAACAGGAGTAAACTCACTACTTTCCATCGCAAAGCGCACACGTAAATCAACGATGGGGACAACTTCCCCACGCAAATTTAACGCTCCCTTAACATAGTCTGGCGTACTCGGGATCTTACGTACCTTTTCCCAACCTCGAATTTCTTGTACTTTCAAGATTTCGACGCCATACATTTCTCCTGCTAAATCAAAAGTCAAATACTGTGCATTCAAACTCGATTGATTACCCATAGCGTCGTTAGCCATATCACTTCCTAATCATTAGCTGTATATTTCACTTTGTGAAATATACGGTTTACAAAATTACTCTTTTACAACAATTAAGAATCAATTACAGAATAATTGCAGTTAATAAATAGGACAGACTCTGAAGTCCATCCTATTTAGTTGTAGAACATAAAAGATATTAGTCAATCACCGATTAAAACTCATCCCATTCATCATCCGAACTAGTTGCAACGAATGCTTTACTAGGTGTGGATTGTGCTTGTGGTTTACTAGGCGCGTGTTGCACGGGTCGTGGCGAAACAGGAGCAGACCGTACGCTAGGTGCTGCATCATAAGCATCAGCAGGCGAACTATTTGAACTAAAGAATTGCAATAAATTAGTCATATTAGTTGATTGGTCACTCATGGATACACTCGCTGCAGACGCTTCTTCTGCTAAGGCTGCATTCTGCTGAGTGATTTCATCCATTTGCGAAACCGCCTGGTTAACTTGCTCAATTCCTTGAGATTGCTCAACACTGGCAGCAGCAATTTCAGAAATAATATCTCCTACTTTTTTCACACCACCAACAATTTCATTTAATGAGGTTCCGGTTTCATTAACAAACTCAGTTCCTGCACGAACTCTTTGTATGCTAGTTTGAATAAGCTCTTTACTTTCACGCGCTGCTGTTGCGCTGCGCTGCGCTAAATTACGTACTTCAGTTGCAACGACAGAGAACCCTCGACCTTGCTCACCGGCTCTAGCCGCTTCAACTGAAGCATTTAAGGCAAGTAAATTAGTTTGGAAAGCAATTTCGTCAATGACACCAATAATTTCAGCAATTTTATTACTACTTTCATTAATTTCAGCCATCGCATTCACAGCGGATGTTACAACTTCCCCCCCTTTTTCTGCCAGTACTCTAGCACTGCTAGCCACTTGATTAGCTTGCTGTGCATTATCTGCATTATTTTTAACGGTACTGGTCAGTTCTTCCATGCTTGACGCGGTCTCTTGTAAACTAGAAGCTTGCGTTTCTACACGTTCAGATAAGTTATTGTTTCCGCTTGCAATCTCTTGTGAAGCATTATTAATAAAGTCCGCAGACTCTCGTATTTGACCGATGATTGATGATAACTTATCAATGGTAGCGTTTATATTAGTTTTACACTCGCCATAGACACCATCGTAGTCTTTAGTTATTTTACTCGACAAGTCTCCAGAGGCTAGAGCTTGCATAGCATTATTAATATCAGCAAATGCGCCATCAATACCATCTGTTAACTCATTAATACCTTGACTTAATTTCTCAAAGAAACCTTCTTTATCTGACATATCAAGTCGAGCAGATAAATTCCCAGACTTAACACCTTCAACTAAATTTTCAATTTCTTTTTCAATCTTAACTTCAAGTGTTCTGTCTAACCACTCAACCACGGTTCCAATTCGGCTACCACTTGCATCCAAAACAGGGTTGGCAACAAAATTCATATGTCGTGAACCAATCACTAATTCAGATTGAAAAGTTCCTTGTAAATTAGGCACCATGCCTCGTTGATGCGCAGGATTTTTATGGAACTGATCAATATTAGCCCCTAAGAGCTTATCTGCATCAAAATCTGGTAATTGCTGCTGTATATCTTTCTCAGCATTTTTGAACATACTTTTTACAGTATCATTCATATAAATGATTTCCAGATTAGTATTCGCCACCATCACACAAGAACTAACATTATCTAAAGCTTGTTTAATACGCAAAGACTCACCAGCAACTTGCTTTACATAAGCCATGTCTGCATTCAATTTAACCTGCATACCATACAGAGCACGGTAGAAATCTCCGGTTTGATCATTTCGATCTATATCCATCTTATTTCTAAAATTATCATCCGTCATTTGTTAACAGAAATTAGTCGCTTTAACTAAGCAGCCCATTACATCACGCACTAACCTATACCCTAAGATAAGTCCTAAAGCAGATAGCAAAGCGACTATTGCAAGCGGCACTATTTGTTGGGCATCAAAAAACTGCTTCATTAAAAAAATATTAGGCAATAAAAAGGCTCCTGCGGTAAGTCCCGCTTTTTTATTGATCGACATTTCTTTAATTGCCTGAACCGCTTTTGCTAACCCAACGGGTCTAATCGTCGTTGCACGACTGGCATTTAATTCCCGGTATAGAGTTTCTGCTTCATTAACCTGTGCACGACTAGGTGCATAGCGCACCGAAAGGTATTCAACAGGAATACCTTGTTTATACACAGGCGTGACATGAGCTTCTACCCAATAATAATCACCCGCTTTGGTTCGATTTTTAACCAATTGAGTCCAAGGCCTTAGCGCTTTAACAGACTCCCATAAATCCTGAAAAGCAACCGCTGGCATATCCGGATGCCGTACTATATTGTGATTTTTACCAACTAATTCATTGTAAGAAAAACCACTGATTTCGACAAACGCATCATTAGCGTAAGTAATAATTCCTTTTAAATTAGTACGCGTGACTAAAATAGTCCCCTCTTTCATCATGACTTCATTATCAGTCACAGGCATGTTGACTTTCATTATGCATTCTCCTCACAAATCAACTTTGTTAATTTAAGCAGTTCAACTTTCATCATCATCCTCTTCAACATCATCCACGCCATCTAATTTAAGTAATTTTTTAACATCAAGTAGTATCAGCATCCGTTCATCAACCAACGCCAAACCACTAATAAATTCGGTACTAACTTTAGTCCCAAAATCAGGAGAACTTTGAATCGAATCTGCATCAATATCATTAACATCAGATACAGAATCAACGACAACTCCCATAGTACGACTTCTACCTTTTAACGTTGTTTGCAAAACGACAACAACCGTTAAATTAGTATATTCGGAGTGCGCAAGATTAAATCTTTCACGTAAATCAATAATCGGAACGATAGCTCCCCGTAAATTAACTACGCCTTTTTCATAACTTGGTACATTAGGTATTCTGGAAACAGGCTCCCAACTACGTATTTCCTGAACACTTAATATATCAACACCATATTCTTCTTCACCCAAAGTAAAACTTAAGAACTGCAGGAAATTTCCGCGCTTAATTTCTTCTACTTCTTGAGGATCAGTTTCTTGAGTCATAACTATTCCGTACTACTGATTTGATAAACGCACTAAACCGGGAATATCTAAAATAAGCGCAACCGAACCATCACCCAGTATGGTTGCACTTGATACTCCCTCCACACGCCGATAGTTTGCTTCTAACGACTTAATAACCACTTGTTGTTGTCCTAATAAATCATCAACAAACAATCCACACCGTACTCCTTGCCCATCAACAACAACTAATAAGCCTTCTGTTAACTTAGTTGCCTTAGCTGATTCAACGTTAAAAACATTATGTATCCGCACAATAGGTAAATATTCATCCCGTAAGCGAAATGTTTCGCCTTTACCTGCAACACGATTGACCATTTTATCGCTAATTTTAATTGACTCTACAATAGACCCAAGTGGCACAATAAAAGTTTCATCCCCCACTGCAATAGACTGACCATCTAGTATCGCTAAAGTGAGAGGTAAGTTAATTAATATTGTAGACCCGAAACCTAATTCAGATGTAATCTCAATATTGCCACCTAAAGACTGAATATTTCTACGCACAACATCCATACCTACACCACGCCCAGACACATCAGTTACTTTTTCTGCGGTTGAAAACCCAGCCATAAAAATCAGTTCATAGCATTGCTTATCGGTAAGTACGGTATCCGGATCTAAAAGGCCTTTTTCTATTGCTTTAGTCCGTAAAAAATCTTTGTTAAGCCCTTTACCATCATCTTTGACTTCAATAACAATATTACCGCCGCGATGATAGGCTTCTAAAGTAATCGTACCCATTTCAGGCTTACCTGCAGCAATTCGATCTGCCGGCATTTCAATACCATGATCTAAGCTATTGCGTACTAAATGAACTAGAGGATCACTAATGAGTTCAACAACTGTTTTATCAACTTCTGTATGCTCCCCAACTAACTTTAACTCAATTTTTTTATCCAACTTACTGCTTAAGTCATGTACTAGCCGAGGAAAACGGCTGAATACAAAACTAATCGGCAACATGCGGATATTCATAACACTTTCTTGCAATTCGCGGGTGTGTCGCTCTAACTGCACTAAGCCATTTTTTAATTGATCGATTTTATCTGAGGTGAAATCTTCGCCAACTAAACTCAACATTGATTGAGTAATCACTAGCTCACCAACCATATTGATTAGTGTATCTATTTTCCCGGTATCGACTCGAATTGAAGTTGAAGCTTTTGCTTTTTTCTCTTCGTTCTTAGCTGGCTTAGCTACTACTGGAATATCTTTCTTAGGTTCTGAGTTTACCGGATTTTCTGTTGCTAAACTGGCTACTGGAACAGCTTGATCAACTACACTAGAGGGTTCAGACTGCTGAATATTGACAGGCTCTTCACCTAAGTTTAAGGCTTGAATGGATAAATCACACTCATCTTCAACCCAATCAAAAATATCATCTATCTCTTCTCTTGGAACACTTCCTTTCAGGATTAAAGTCCATGATAAATGACACTCTTCAGGATCTAGGTCAAAGAGCGGAGGGACACCTTGCAAATCAACAATAACTTCTAAATCACCTAGTTCCGATAATTCACGAAACATACGCACGGGATCATTACCTGTTTTCAGTAAATCTGCATGAGGGCAAAAAGAAATTTTCCAACCACTCTCGTTAGTACTAGTAGAGGTTTCTACTTCATTAATAACTGGTTCTGGTGCTTCAGCAGCGACAGTTTTTGAGTTAGCTTGTCCACCATTTAACTCAACTTCTAACGCTTTCTTATGCTCTGCAACACTGACTTCATCAATCTCATTTTCATCTTGTATGGCTGACAGCATTTCACGCAAGCAATCAACCGAGCCCAGTAAAACATCAACCGCTGACTGAGTAATTTGTCTGCGCCCATCACGCATCTCATCCAAGAGCGTTTCCATTACATGGGTATAGTCCGATACGGCGCTAAAGCCAAACGTTCCGCTACCGCCTTTTATTGAGTGGGCTGCTCTAAAAATTGTATTAATAGCCTCAGAATCAACATCTCCCATATCCAGGTTTAATAATCCTGACTCCATAATGTCCAAGCCTTCAAAACTTTCTTCGAAGAAAACTTGGTGAAACTGTGCCATATCAATTGACATTGAATAACCTGTATACTTTAAATTAAGTAAAAAATTCAGCCGATCTTAGCTGTTTATACCACTATAAAATCAACACTTACCCACTAAGCTTTGAGAGCTCAAAGCAAAACTTATCTTCTTTTCGACTAACCTAAAACTTTCTTTATAGTTTTTAATAATTGTTCAGGATTAAAAGGTTTAACAATCCACCCTGTTGCACCTGCAGCTTTACCTTGTTGTTTTTTATCCATACCCGACTCTGTCGTCAACATTAGCATTGGTATAAACTTGTAATTAGGTAAGGCTCTTAATTCTTTAATTAATGTGATTCCATCCATATTAGGCATATTCACATCCGTTACTACACAATCAATTTTTTGCATCTTTGCTTTATTAAGCGCATCGACACCATCGACAGCCTCAACAACCGTGTAGCCGGCACCTTTTAAGGTAAAAGCAACCATTTGTCTCATTGATGCTGAATCATCAACCGCTAACACACTCGCCATATATCTCTCCAAAATTAATTATAAAGTAGTTTTTCAATCCGTAGAATGATACAGGAAATAATAAAAAAAATAGAAGTAATGGGTTTATTATTGTGACCTACATCAAAGTTATTAATTTTAATATAAATCAATACCCACATACACAAGATCTATTCCATAGAAC